>JAQGHT010000911.1 GCA_028291565.1 Planctomycetaceae bacterium
GTGTTGACCAAGCAATTACAGGGGCTGCGAACCGGCCGCGCGACTCCTGGCCTGGTCGACTCGATTCGTGTCGAGTATTACGGTTCGCAAACGCCTGTCAAACAGATGGCGAGTGTCAGCTGTCCGGAACCGCAGCAGATTGTCATCAAGCCCTATGATGCGTCGGCCCTGAGCCTGATCGTCAAGGCGATCCAATCCAGCGACGTCGGGTTGTCTCCAAACTCCGATGGTAAGGTCATCCGTTTGAATGTTCCGCCACTGTCGACCGAACGTCGCCGGCAGCTGGTGGCTCGAGTCAAGGAATTCGCCGAAGAAGCTCGCATCTCCATTCGCAATATCCGTCGCGATGGCAACAAACACGCGGACCAGGCAGAAAAGGACAAGCTGCTGAGCGAAGATGATTGCAAACGCTGCAAGGAAGCCGTCCAGGAATTGACCAAGACTTACGAGGGTCAAGTCAACGACCTGGCGAACTCTAAAGACAAGGCCATTATGGAAGAATGACCACGGTGAAGTACGGTGGTATGGCTCACGAAATCGTGGGCCTGAACACTCGGAACAAGAATATCGAACTCGACCTGCTCAAGCGCATGCCACGATAACCCCAAATATTCAATCGGAGTTTGCTTAGCCGGAACGCCTTGACCTCTGATTCTCAAATACGCACTAATCGCACTCTATTCCCAACCGCGCAAGCAACCATGGCCGACAGCAATCCGCAACCGATCATCAACAGGCCATTGGTCGGAGTCATTGGAGCCGTCTGCCTGTTGATTTCCGGCATCTGTTTTGCGTTCTATCACGAACACGAAACTCTGCAAGGCTCAACCATGCGCGTGGGCATCGTCATGACGGCCTTGTTTTTCGTCTTACCGAAAGAGAGCGAAAATGCACGCTGGGAACGTCTATTGCCGATCATCGTCGGCACCGTGCTGTTGATCGCTTTTTCAAAAAAGATGATCATCGCAATCCTGCCAATGCTGCTGGTCATCGGCGTGCTGATGACTGTGCTGCGTCCGCGCGATAAATTCCGTCCGCCAAGGCGGTAGAGCAACCCAATGAGATTTGTAGCAGAATTCGCGAGATATCGGACCTCCACAGGTCCGATATCCGAACTCTTACGAGATTCGACTACGAGATTCGACTACAAGGGCTTTTCGTAGCCAGGGTCGCCAGACCTTGGGAGCTTCGGGTGACGACTGAGTCAACCGCCCCAATCGCTGGCGAGACTGGCTACAAAAATCGTTCAATGCTTTGGCCAGCCGGCCCCCCTTGGGCTCATCGTTTCCAGAGCGGGCTCATCGTTTCCACGGTGGAACCTCGGGCAGATACTTGTCGAACTCGGCAATCAGTTCGGCTTCATAAGCTCCAGCGTAGGTCCCCGCGAAGAATCGCTCCAACGATTCATTGAAGAAGCGATACCAGCTTTGCTCTTCATGGCCTGGATTGATCGGGAAATAGCGGCAGGCGTTACTGAGGGCCGCGGCCATATCGCCCGGCGCGTCACCGATCATGATAATCTTGTCGGCGCTCCACCCCTTGGCCTTGGCGGCGGCGAGGATTTCTTTTTTCGACCCCACTTCCTGACCGCAGATCGCTCCGACATATTTCGCGATGTCGTGCTCTTGCCACTCCTTCTGCAAGGCGCCAGTCGGGGTTGCCGAGCAAACAATGATGTCGGCCTTCGGCAATGCTTCTTCCAGGCTTTCACGCAGCAACGGAAATGGGGGCACACCATGCACGATGGCTTTGACAGTATCATCCACTTCTTGCGACCAGGCGGCGGCGATCTTGAGATCCGGGTCACCGCTCCTCTCGGCTTCCGGGACGATTGTCTTGGTTCCCAGCTTGGACTCACGCTTGATCCAGTCACGCACCCCTTGCAAGGTCGGAATCCGGGCTCCGCGCGCTTGAACTTCAGGACGTTCCGCCAATAGATCAAGGGCTTTCAAATAGGCTGGAAAACGATTGGCTCCCCGGTCCTTGGAATAGAGATTGGCGAATTCGCAGCATTCTCTGGCATATTTCGAGACCGCTTGCAGGCCCATATGCTTGATGAATGGCGGGATAAAGCATTCCTTGTGCTTGATTTCCATCGAATCAAAGGCACAGCCATCGGAATCGATGGCGACCAGGAATTGATGCTTCTTGCTCATTTGTTCGAGCGGATTACTGGACACGTCTCGGTGCTCCTCTACAGTTTTATGTTTTCCCACAGCCCGCTCATCAACTTTCAGGAACTGTTACGTTTTTTCTTACGAGCTTGTGACTTCAGTCTTTTAACGAATTCCGCGTGTTCCGGCGAGTCCAGCCCCTTTTGCAAGGTGTGCTGAGCTTTTTTTGCGTCGTGAGCGAGCAGCGCGCGAGTGTCCAACCATAATCCTGGAAAGACTTCGCTTTTCAGAATTGTAGACCGCCCGAATGACCGCGGAACATATTGAGTTTCGCGACGTTCGAACCAGATGAATTTCTGCTCGTAAACAACCCACACCAGATACTCTTGAACCGATTGTTCGAAATATGTCTGCTTCTTTTGGAATAAGTCGTATGCCGCACTGCTGGCTGCGACTTCGACAATGAGTTCCGGCGGACCATAGAGTTCGTCCCCCTTAAAATGACTGGAGCCTCCAGACTCTTCGCGGATCCGCAACAGGGCATCGGGCTGAGGCAGATCCTGCGGTCCGAAATGAACACTGCTTTCAGAGATCATCTCGGTTCCCGGTGTACCCGCCGCGTAAATCCCCAGCAGCACCAGAATATTTCCATGCGGCCGTCCGTGAGCACCTGCGCTGATCGGTGGATTCAAGAAGACTTGGCCTCCGATTAGTTCGGCGTGTCTCAGATTGGGCGTGAAATCCCACCGGCGGCAGAATTCGTCCGCGTTCAGGCGATCACCGTTGCGTAACGGGATATTGAAAACTGACTTCTCATTCGTAGCGAGAGCAATCATGATTGACCTCGAATTGCGACCCAAAAGTAGCCTGATACAAGACTTCTGTTTTCCAATCTGACAAACAAATCGACAGACTCGATTACTTCTTCGGCCGATCGGCCTGTGGCACGTACTTCGGCAACTTCTGGTTCGCAAAAATTGGCTTCAATTGAGCGAATCGCAAACGGCCGCCAATCAACGGGACACTGATCCAATCCTCACCCACTAACGGTGCCGCATAGTTGACGAAGTCGTCGGTCACATCATACCCGTTCGCAGTGATCCAATGGTCGGGGAACTTGCGGTCCTTCTCGGCTACTTCCTGCAATGGCACTTTATCGTAAATCGCGGAATAAACCGGTCCGGGCTTACGTAGAATTGTCGCCATATAGCCGCCTTCACCACGAGCGGCCAGCAGGGCTGCCTCGCGGCCCACTTTGTAGGCCTCTTCCAGATCCACTGACGACGCGTAAACGATGTTGTGCCGTTGATCGGTTCCGGGTACGTTGCAACGCGCGGCCCCCTTCACGGCCAGGCCCTTGTCATTCAGAATATTGACCAGCTTTTGAGCCACGGTCGTTTCACTGGCCGAGAACATCTGATGGCCAAAGGAATCTTTCCGCGCGCCAAGATCACCCAAATCCAGGCCTTCACTCACGACGACGATGCAGCGGCCATCTTTGCGAAGCTGGGCGTTGATGTTTTCGCAGATCTGTTCGGGAGTGATTTTGCGTTCGGCAAGATAGATCTGCAGTGGCAATTGGCGATCTGGATCCGCCAACCGGGCGGCGGCAGGGATGTATCCAATCTTGCGGCCCATCGCCTGCATTACCAGCACCGGATCAGCCGGACAGCTGCCACCGTTCTCTTCGTTGGCCTGCTGCACCATGTGCGACCAGTATCGGGCCACGCTGCCATAACCTGGCGTATGATCAACGAGCTTGAATTCACTATCGCCCACGTCGTTGTCGATGGTCTTGGGAACGCCCACGCCGACGACATCCAGACCTCGAGATTGCGCGAGCTTCGCGACCTTATTGGCCGTGTCCATCGAATCGTTACCACCAATATAGGCGAAGTATCCGATGTTGTGGGCCTTGAAGACTTCCATGACCCGGTCGAAATCCTCGGTCTGGTTGTCCTTCAACTTGTAACGGCAGGTCCCGATCGATCCCGCAGCCGGCGTGATCCGCAGCAAGGCGATTTCTTCTGGACTCTGCGCCGTCAGATCGAGCAATTCTTCCTTCAAGACACCTTCAATGCCGTGCCAACCGCCATAGACGGTGCCAATCTCAGACATCTGCCGAGCGGTCTCCACGAGACCTCGCAGGCTGTTATTGATGACGGGTGATGGACCGCCGGATTGAGCGACGAGCAGATTCTTGGCCATGATGCGCAGAGATTTCCTTCAAACATTTTTCGAATAACGAACTGTCCTGAGAACTCATTCACCCGCGACCCCTTCCGGCGACGCCGTGCGGGATTTTCGTACCATGCCACCCAAGACGCTGGATCTTGGGCGTTTTCGGGGGGATTGAGTCAACCGTCCCAATCTCTCACGAGATTGGCTACAAAAACTCTTCACGGCGTTTCCGGATGAGGTATAGCACACGTGATCGAGCATTTTCGCGAGAATGTCGCTCGAATGCAATCGCGTCAGAATGACGTTTTATACTGTTCGCGGCTACGAATGATGGGACATTCCACACCAGATTGGGTGACACCGGTTTTTCGGGACAGAAAACGTCTCCCTGACAGCCTTTCATCTTAAGTCCGTTTGAAATCTACGATACGCGGCCAATAATGAAACATTCCAGTTGTCTGGAGGTACGTCGTATTCCTGGCCGTGTGGAGTTTATTTGTGCCCGAATTGCCTGAAGTGGAAACCATGGTTCGTGGAATTCGTCCGTTCGTCGAAGGACGGACGATTCGCGACCTGATTGAGTGTCCGTGCCCATGTAAACCGCTGAACTATCGGCCGCAGTTCTCCGAAATCGAAGCGCGCGTCAAAGGGCAGGGTATCAAGGCCGTGCGCCGCAGAGCCAAACGGGCGATTCTCGAACTGGAAAACGGTGACGCACTCGTCATCGAGCCTCGGATGACGGGACTCTTGTTGCTATCCGATCCCCCCGATCCCGGTCATCTTCGACTGGAATGGAAGCTCTCGGGGAAACGTCAGTTCAATTCGCTCTGGTTTTGGGACCGTCGAGGTCTGGGGACAGTGACACTCTATGAAAACAATGAATACCAAGCCTTGATCGCTGAAGGCTATCTCGGCCGCGATGCTCTAGAAATGCTTGCCGCCGACTGGTCCGAACGGGTCGAAAAATCCCGGCGTGCGATCAAAGTACTGCTACTGGATCAAAGTGTCGCGGCCGGCATTGGCAATCTTTACGCCAGTGAGATCTTACATGTGTCGCGGATTCACCCTGAAACGCCTGCGAACATTCTGTCGCGTGTGCAAATCAAACGCTTAGCCGAGGCCGTGAAAGACATCCTGGAGACCGCAATTCTGCATGAGGGATCAACACTCAGCGACGGCACATATCGCAACGCACTCAATCAATCGGGAGGCTATCAAAACGCCCACAAAGTCTACGATCGAGCTGGCGAAACCTGTTTGACATGTGGCGTGGGAGTGATTGAACGAATTGTTCAAACCCAACGTTCCACGTTTTTCTGTGCGAAATGCCAACGCAAAAAATGACGGTGATATGAATCGCGCGCGAGCCCGGATGACTCATATTGCAATGCGCGCCCGAAGCGCAAGCGAGTGCGTCGACGTAACCTGAGATCGATTAATCAACTCGAGGGGCCGGGTTTTCCGATGGCGGATCAGACAGAATAATGGGAATGCATTTCGGGAGCCCATTGGCATTCACGGCTTTTTCCCCATCATTCTGCCCCCCATCATTCTGCCCCTCATCATTCTGCCTGTTCGCTGTTCATCAGGATCGGCAAATCAATCACCGTCGCAAATCACAATTCTACGGTCCTTCCACGCAAGCCAGAGGCTTATGCTACGTTACTTGTAAACCGGTTCAGCAAATTGCTGCAGTTTCTCGAAACTTGCTTCCTGGACTTCCTGATGCAGGCTATTCCCGTGGGAGTCCATTGTGCAAATCGTAGGAAAGCCATTGACCCGCAAATGCCACATTGCCTCGGGAATTCCCAGTTCCATCAGGTCCACGCCCTCGACGCCTTTAATGCACTCGGCATAGAACTGGGCCGCGCCGCCAATGGCATTAAGGTAAACCGCCCCATGTTCATTCAGACCTTTCAAAGTCTTCTTGCCCATGCCTCCCTTGCCAATGACTGCGCGAATCCCGAATTTGCCTATGATATCTGCTTGATACGGTTCTTCCCGGATTGACGTCGTGGGACCGGCACCGGTGACAGTCCATTGTCCTGTCGCATCTTTGACCATAACCGGCCCGCAGTGGTAAATGATCTGCCCCTTCAGGTCTACGGGGGAATCGTGGTGCAACAGGTGATGATGCAATGCGTCGCGGCCCGTATGCATCATTCCGTTCACGACCACAACATCGCCTACCTTCACCGAGCGAATCTTTTCTTCGGTGATCGGTGCCTCCAGGACGATTTCCTTGCCAGTCAGTTTGAATCCCTGTCCGGCCGCAAGCTTCTTAATTTCATCCTGTTCACGATATTGCCATTTCCGAATCTCGCCAGACACCGGATCAAGCACCACTCCCAAGCGACGGAAGGCCCAGCATTCGTAAGCGACCGACACGAAGAATGACGCTGGCAGGCGGTTCAGAACGCCGACTTTGCAGCCCAACAACGTCACCTTGCCACTCCACCCCATCGTGCCAATTTCGAGTTTGTTTGCGTTCTCGGTGATGTACCGTTCCAGCTCGGCCAGTTCCGGATTCGGATTCACGTCGTCAGCAG
>JAQGHT010000914.1 GCA_028291565.1 Planctomycetaceae bacterium
TTATCTCGCCCCAGCTTGGTGGCGGTGATGATGATCTGGTCGCCTAACCGCCAGCCGGTCACCGCTTCTTCGACAGTGACCGATTTCTCTCCGATTTTTGACGTCGCGCCCAACTTCAACCAGGCTCGATTGAGAGGTGCTCCATGAAAATCCATCCGCCCGGCACAACAGACAATTGCCGGACACGATTGCTTATCCTGGCCCTCCACCGCGACGAGACGAATCAGCGCGGTATACCCCGCCGCGATCGGTTGTTGGGCAGTCCCGACTTCCAATGCGGGGCGTTCGCCCTTGGCCGATGGCTCGTCGAAATGCATGCTGCAATCAAAGCCTTCTTCCGTCGGCTCGTCTCCCGCTTCGATTTTCAAGATACCCACATTCAACTGGGTATCTCGGTCGGCAGCAAACGACAGGCGTCCGGCAACGCAAACAGCGCGAATTGGCACGTCGGATTTGATATCATAAGTGACGGCATGGCCTGTCCGAATATGGACTCGAGCCCCTGCAGCCGGGATTTTCCCGCCGTCCCAAGTCGATGCCGCAGACCAAGGTCCACTTTGGACCGTACGCGTCCAGATCGATTGATCAGCGGCGACAATGATTTCAGGTGTTGCTACTAGCCAAACGAGCAGCCAACCCGCAATGAAACTCGCGGATTGAAATGGCACAAATCGACTCGTTACGTGAAACCATGTGAGCAGCATGGCGTCTCCTTGGATCTAAAGTGCAGCATCAGCAGTTTGCGTCTCGCTGCGCCGTCACGAATTTGGTGGTTGTCGCACAGGCTGGCGCCTATACTGCAGCCGGAGTATTGTGAAGTCAAAAACTGAGACTGTGAGAGATGGTCGCGTGAAGTATAAGCGATCGCTGATCTATTCGGCAACAGGCCCTGAAAAAAGAGGCGATTCGGATCCGTGGAGGTCCAGCATCCGAACTCTCATGAGATTCGGCTATGAGGGATTCACAGTGAGAGTTTCTTGTCGTCGGGTTTGCTCGTCGCCAAGCAACGCAGATGAGGTCAGGACATCAAATCTCAGTTCAAATTTGAAGACTTGACCCCGAAACAACCCAGGAAACAGTACCGCCAATATGGGCTATCGTAATCTTCAACAGTGTGTCCGAGATCTTGAGCACACTCGCCAGTTAGTGCGGATTGAAAAAGAAATCGATCCCTACCTCGAAGCCGCCGAGATTCAGCGCCGGGTCTATCTGGTCGGTGGCCCCGCCGTGCTGTTTGCCCGAGTCAAGGGCAGCCCGTTTCCCATGGTTAGCAATTTGTTTGGAACTCTAGAACGGACTCGGTATCTGTTTCGCGACGCCCTCGAAGCCGTGCGACATCTGGTCGAACTGAAGATCGACCCGAATCACTTCTGGAAGAATCCCTGGCGCTATCGCGATGTGCCGTCGACCCTGTGGCATATGTGGCTGGGAAAAGTTTCCCGAGGTCCCAGCGTGGAATGCCAGTGCCGGATTCAAGATCTGCCGCAAGTTGTCAGCTGGCCGCGTGATGCTGGCGCGTTCGTCACCCTGCCGCAAGTCTACTCAGAAGACGTCGATCATCCCGGTCTGGGTAAATCCAACCTCGGGATGTATCGCGTGCAACTTTCGGGCGGGCAGTACGTCCCGGATCGGCAAGTGGGCTTGCACTATCAGATCCATCGTGGCATCGGAGTCCATCATGCGGCGGCCATTCGTAAGGGCGTCCCATTTCGTGTCAACATCTTTGTGGGTGGACCACCCGCGATGACCCTGGCGGCCGTCATGCCGCTGCCGGAAGGATTGTCAGAGTTACTGTTCGCTGGGGCACTTGGTGGCCGAGCCATCCGGATGGTCTGCCGGCCTGGGCAATTACCGATTCCCGCGGAATCCGACTTTTGCATTTCGGGCACCGTTGATCCTCAGCAGCTCTTGCCGGAAGGACCGTTTGGAGATCATCTGGGTTACTACAGTTTGGCGCATGACTTTCCCGTTTTGAACGTCGATCATGTTTACCACCGCAAAGATGCCATCTGGCCATTCACCACGGTCGGGCGACCGCCGCAGGAAGATACGTCTTTTGGTGAAATCATCCATGAAATCACCGGTCCGATTATTCCATCAGTCATTCCCGGCGTCCGAGCCATCCACGCCGTCGACGCCGCCGGAGTTCACCCCTTGCTACTCGCGATCGGTAGCGAGCGTTATGTCCCGTATGCCCGAAAACGGGTCCCGCAGGAACTGTTGACTCAGGCGAATGCAATCCTCGGGCAAGGACAATTGTCGTTGGCCAAGTACCTGCTGATCGCCGCTGGAGAAGATGCTCCACAGCTCGAGATTCATGAAATTCCCGCATTTCTGCGGCACCTGTTAGAACGCGTCGATTGGGAACGCGATCTCCATTTTCAAACCCGAACCACGATCGACACCCTGGACTATTCCGGATCCGGTTTGAATCAAGGTTCGAAAGTGGTGGTCGCTGTTGCGGGGGAAAAACGCCGAGAACTGCCGACCGAAATTCCCGGTGATCTGCGGCTTCCCGATGGATTTCACAGCCCGCGAATCTGCCTGCCGGGAATACTGGCAGTTCAAGCACCACCGTTTGACCCACATGACGAAACTACGGCAACTTCGTTCACTACAAAATTCACGCACGATCATGCGATCAGCAAATTTCCTCTCATCGTTCTCGTAGACGATAGTGAATTCACGGCACGCACACTCAACAATTTTCTATGGGTCACGTTCACGCGTTCGAATCCGGCCGCCGATTTGTACGGCATTGCCGAATTCACACATCAAAAGCATTGGGGCTGCCAAGGCTCATTGGTAATTGATGCCCGGATCAAACCGCACCACGCGCCGCCGCTGGTTGAAGATCCAGAAGTGACTCGCCGAGTCGATGCGCTCGCTGCGCCCGGGGGGCCGCTGCATGGAGTGATTTAAACGAATTTATGGCCGAGACTTGGCCGATGCGTCTAGAGCTTGTAGCGCACCGGAGACGATTCCAGAAGGAAAGCTGGTCCCTGGGACCGCGCATGTTGGAAAAAGTTCGAGTCGCTGCCGACATGAGCGTAGAACCGAAATTCAACATCGCCGGTTATCAGCATGGCCACCGCCACGAACTCACCATTTGATCCCGGAATTCGAGCAAATTAGCGAATCAATAAGTGTCGGAACCTCCGACTTCATGGAGATCAATCTGCAGGACGTCCACCCTCTCTCCAACATCGCGCCAGACGGACAGGAATGTCCATCCTACAGGCAGGCGACATCGTCGCGGGGATTGAAGTACCGACTGTTATTGCTTCGCTAATCCTAAAACGCATGTAACCAGGCCTGCGATGACGGCCCTCGGAATGGCGATTTGAGCAATGTCTTACCGTCGGAATCCAACTTCAGGACCGCATCCCGGGTCGCCGTCCAGATGGCGCCGGTCGTGGGACTCACTGAAAACTGTGAGACTCTGAGCGGAATGAGATCACCTATTGGACCGTTGTGTGATACGTGGCGAATGCCACCGTTGCCGACGAAGCCGATCCACGCGTCGCCGGATTTCGGAACGCAAGCCACTGTATATAAATGGGAATCGCCAAAATCCCACTCCTTACGAACGGACCCGTCGGCATTGAACAACCACAACCGATTTTTGCTGCCAGGAATCTGTTCATGTAGACGTTCAGCGACCCAGGCTTGACCGTTCGTGGGATTAACCGACACCGCGGCACAGGTCCACGTCGCCAGAGTCTTGCGGAACAGTTCTGTCCCCTGGCGGTTCAATTTGACAATGTCATTTTGAACGAGCCAGAATGCGTCGGAATGCGGATCATAGGCAATGTCCATCGCAGAAAAGGAGAATGTGGCAACTTCGTCACCTTGCGGATTAAAAACGACCGTAGAGCCATCACCGATACCTCGACCACAACCGCACCATAGATTTCCCGTCTTTGCATCGACTGCCAAACAATGTGGGTGAACCTGCTCGAGTTGCCAGACGCGATGTCCCCGTAGATCGAAGGCAATCAATCGACCCGTGACGACTTCGGCCACATAAATGCGATTTCGCTGCTGATCGGCGAAAACCCGATGGTTTCCCGCGATTGTTGAACAGTTATTGAGACCGGATTTCGCCCAAATTGCCGCCCCGTTTGAATCGAGAAGCCTCAGTCCATCATGTCGCATCACTTCGTCAGCGAACGCCGGATCGGTGTCATCCAACACCACAATTGCGGGAACAGCCTGTTTGATTTCCGGTTGGCCTCGAGTCGGATAACGCAGAATGGGAAATCGGCCGCTCTTTTTATCTGGATCACGGACAAACAGGGCATCATCCTTGAGCATTGCGGCGAGAATCAACGGCAAGTCCTCAGCGTCCAAGTTTTTCGCCAGGACTCGGCCGTCGGGACCGATCAAGTATGATGTCGGCAAGAATCCGCTCGTGAATTCTCGCGCGACCCGGGAATGAGCGCCGCTCACATGGCCTTGTTGCCACACAAAACCGTTCGTCTGACTGAAGTCCCGCGCCGCATTGCGATCATTATTGCAGGCAATGCCGAGTTGTGAAAAACGCGGGTTGTCTCTAAATTGTTCATGGATCAACCTCCGGTTCTGCATTATATCGACACTACTCTGCTGCCCTGGCAGCCAGAAGTCGAGTAACAGCAACTTGCCGCGATGGAATTTCGAATTGAAGAGTCCTCCAGCGAGACCCCTGACGCGCAATTCTGGAATGACATCCCCGACCTTTACTGGAACGGGTACGACGGCCTCGACTTCTTCCAGGTCAAAAGGTTCGTCGCCTTGGCCGCCAGGCGCTTCCGGAATTGAGACTTGAAATCGGATCTCTTCCAATCGGGCCCCACGCCCTGGCAGGGCGGGAAGCATGGCGGAAAACTGGTATTGGCCTGGAGGGACATCCGGGATTTGAAAACTTCCTGATTCGTCGATGAGACCAAGGTAGCAGGCTCCTCTTGCAGCTCGAGTCCCAATTTTGGTGTCCCACTGCGTCAGCCGTACAGGTTCTAAGCTGTCCTTCCAGTTAACCGTTTCCATTCCGCGTGAATCAGGAACCAGGCGGCCGATAACTGGCCTGCCGACACCACCGATAGTCACCTTGGCCATTTCTCCGGAAGAGACAGGAACAGCGGTCTGCCAACCGGGAGCAGACGTTCCTCCGACGCCGATCCGGGAAATAGAAACCACGCGAGAAACTATCACGTTCCCGGGAATCATTCGTGGAATGACAAATTCACCCTTATCATCCGTTTCTGCTTCGCAACGGAATACGCAATATGTCCGTTTGTCCAAAGAGAGATTCACATCGTCCGCGACGCTCGCATTGACAAGTCGCTTGGCGTCGGGCAATTTGCCAATTAAGACTCGTCCCTCGACCCGCCCCCACGGCATGAGCTTGATTGAGTCATTCCGTTGAAATTCAACGCCTGGTACGGCGCAAACGCCCGATTCGTGGACCGCAATGACGGCGAACAGCCCTTTCGGTTGTTGAGGGAAGCTAAACTTTCCGTCTCGATCGGTCACCACAATTTCAGCTTTATGTCGCTGAGCATGAAATTCGACGCCGTCAATTTCAGCCCAGATTCCTGGAATGGACAAACTGACCTTCGCCGCGGAAGCCGGAGTGCCGTTCGGCAGAAGGACAGTTCCTGACAGCGGATTCTGCTCCTTTGAGCCGGCCGGATTTTGGGCAAATGCGAGAGGAATCTGAACATCAACGACCAAGAAAGCCGTAAGGAACACCATTACGTGCCAGAAACTACACATCGATGGACGGCTAGAATTCTTTCCAGTCTGCATATTGAATCCGAGAGTCTTCAGCAGTTGGGATTCTGAAAGTTTCCAGAGTTTTCCCATGATCCATAATTCCGCTGGCTTGAGATTTGATGAGGAGCCTATTGTGGCACGACACTCTGTGTGGTGTAGGGCAAGGTGTGGTGTTCGCAAGTCAGAAGCGACGCGACTGACGAGGCGTCATTCGGACAATTCCGGCCGAACTTCAGTTCCGCGCAGGCTCGTCGCTCTTCCTTTGCCGCGTCGTTGAATTCGAAGTCGCTGACGCGAAGTCTCGCCAGCCGCTTCGCTTCTGACTCGCTTCGTGCGACACGGAGTGTCGCACCACAGTGGCCAGGTCATTTTTTCAACCACGCTTCGATCACACTGACGCCTTCCTTATCGACCACCGTCGAACCGATATGCGGCATACGTCCCAGCCCCGTTAACTTCATCCGATGCAATAATAAGGATTGCTCGGGATGGCCCGGTGAGAGAATCGCCGGCTGAGCAATTCCGAAAGCACCATGCGCCGGTGGTGTCCCGACAATACCCGTGTCTTTCAAATCCAAGCTGACCAGCAGTTGGAAATCCGCGTTGCCTCCGCCCCATTTCATATGACAGTGCGAACAATTTGAATGCAAATAGGATCGGGCTCGGTCAGTGATATCTGCATGAGGATCGCGATAGTCCACTAACTTTGGCATCTCCTTGATTGGTTTCGGCAAAGGTTTTTCGAACAGGCCCAACTTTTCCCACGCGGCGATCTGATTCATCACCTTGCCACCGTAGTCGTGATCTTTATTCAGTTGCAGCGTGTTGATCCCCAGGACAAATCGGGACGAAACCGTGTGACACATACTGCATTGGGCTCGACTGGGAAAATGCCAGGTCTGCTCGCGAACGCCGCCCGCCGCGGACGCGTCTTTGATTTTCAAGACGACATCCTGGCCATTCTTGTCAGCCAAAACTGCGTCCGTCTGCTCGTCATTCCAGACATAGGTATAGCCTTGCCAGACCTGATCCCCCATTTCTTGATTTCCCGGAATCTGCTCGAAGACCAGAATTCGCGTTTCCAGTCGCTTGCGACTGGCGGGATTTCCCTGCTTCAGATCGATCGAAAACGTCTTGACGGCGACGGTTCCATTCGGGAACCGATAGCCTGGTAACGCCCCCGGCGACGGAGGATAGGTGATCACTTCGAATTCGATTTTGCCACTACCAGGAATGGCGAGAAAGCGATCCTTGACTGCCCCATCCGACCAGAGTTGTGAGTTCACCGAATACGGAACCAATCCCGGCGCGGGAGTCAGATCTTTTGTCGAGGCGAACAACCCTGTTTCGCTGAGTTTCCTGGGAAACGGAGCTTTTGCAGTCTGCTCCGGAGCTTTGACCAGGTGATGAATCTGGCCTCCAATGTGATCCAGGAAATACATCTCGCCGGCCGCATCCTGGCCCCATTCGACAATTCGCAATATTCCATCTGCCAGTTCTCGATGCTCGGTGACTTTTTTTGCCGTCTTGTCGTATTTGAAGCCCCAGATCCTGCCGGTGTCATAGTCGCCGTAAATATATGTACCGCTGAGCTCGGGCAGGCGAGATCCCGTATAAACAAAGCCACCCGTGATGGATCGAAAGTCGACGTGATGATGTTCGACGATCGGCGAAATGATGGGCGAGGGCCCCAGTTTTCGTTCCGGTCGGAAGGGGTGCGAGCCCTCTTGAACGCTCCAGCCATAATTGCCACCCGGCACGACGATATGGATCGTTTCCCACAAGTCTTGGCCGATCTCTCCGGCCCATAAAGTCCCGGCCTTGTCGAAGCCAAATTTCCACATCTGGCGAATGCCATAGGCGTAGATCTCGGGCCGTGCGTTGGACTGACCGACGAACGGGTTGTCCTTGGGAATACCATATTTCTTATCGGCATCGGGATGATCTACATCAATCCGCAGGATTGATCCGAGCAGGTCGGTAAGGTCCTGGCCGGTCTTCAGTTCGTCGGCGATGCCGCTTCCGTCACCGGTCGAAATATAGAGCATGCCATCCGGTCCGAATCGCATGCAGCCACCGTTGTGACCGCCCGAGGGCCAGGTCAGAACGATTGTGGCGCTCGCGGGATCGGCTTTGGATTGGCCACGGGGCACCTGATAACGAACGACTCGCGTCCCCACGGGATCGGGTGGTAGCATATCCGTACAGTTCACCACGTAGAAATATCCGTTCTCCTGGAATTTGGGATGCAATGCCAGGCCATAGGTGACTTTCCCGGTATCCAGTACCAATTCCTTTTCTGCAGTATCAGAGCGATTGGCAAACGAGAAGACCTTGCCATGTCTCTCGGCCACGAAGAAGCGATCCGAACCGGGAGCCGTCGCCAGATTCAGTGGCTCATCGAATCTCAGCTTGGGAAATGCGACTTGAGTCGTATACGGGGGCAGGGGATCGGGTGAGCCTTGAATGTGCGAGCTGGTCCAGGGAATTCGCTTCTCGAGATCGAATGGCTTTGCAGGACCGGACGGAGCAGAGCTTTCCGCAGCTGGCGATTCTTGCCGAGCCGACAGAGCCCAGCCAACCAGAAACAACCCCAGCGTGGCGAGTCCAACTCGGAGAGCCACTTCCTGACGGAAAAACGTACCAGAACGGAAAGCTGTCCAACGCACGACGTTTCCTCCCCCGATGCCAATGAAGCAAATCAATCACGCGAATTCGCGGCGAAAAGATCGGCAACCCCAGAACAGGCTGCCGCTACGTACTATCTCACAAAGGGGGCGCAAACCGCAAACCAAGTCGAGATTTTCGCGAGCGGTAACCGACGAAACGGCCGGCACCAAAACCAGGTCCTGACCTTCCGCCACCGGGCTTGCCCCGGTGGTTCCACGGTCTTTGCACTACTACTTCTTGTTTTTCTTGTTGAGCTTTTTCTTTTTGTATTTCTTCCGAGAGGCTCGATCAGGCACATCGAGCACTCTGATTTCCACAGTTCGCGGCCAAGTCGCGTGATTCGCGGACAACAATATGTCACCCGGGTTACTTCAGCAGTTTGGCCAACTTCCTGCCTGTCACCGACAACGGAAGTGCGTGCACCTCGTCGGCATCCAGCCAGCGATATTCACCAACCGATTCAGAAATCTCACCGGTCAGATGCTCACACTGAAAGGCTCTTAAGGTGATTCGATATCGAGTCACACTGTGACAAATCTCGGTCAGCAAGTCCCCGGCCACAATCTGAATTCCCAAGCGTTCGGCAAGAATCTTCTCGAGACTGGCAGGATGTCGTTTCAAGGCCTTAACCAGACTCTCGTCGAGCGGAAACCGAGGAAAGTCCCACAAGCCGGCCCAGCGTTCGCCGTGTGCCCGGTGATAGACGAGGTACTGTCCTGCACGACGAACGATCGCTGACAATTCTGTCACTGCGGTCACCACAGGACGTACTGCCGGCAGAGGGATCTCCGTCTGACGGCCCGTAACGAAGGCCTGACAGGCGAAGCTGACTGGACACTCTGAACATTTGGGGTTCGTCGGCGTACAAACAACAGCACCGAGTTCCATCAATGCCTGATTGAATTTGCCCGGTTGATTGGCGGGCACCAATTCTTCAGCAAAGCTCCACAGCCGGTTTTGACCTTCGCGTGCGCGGGGATCACCATCAAAGCCCAGCAGTCTGCAATACAGACGCAATGTATTGGCTTCCACAATTGGAGCGGGCAAATCAAATGCGAATGAACGAATGGCCCCTGCCGTATAGCGTCCAATGCCGGGCAATTCCTGTAATTTGTCCACTAAATTCGGAAATGCGCCGTTGAGTTCTGCTGAAACGTGTTTCGCAGCCTTATGAATGTTGCGTGCCCGGCTGTAATAGCCTAAACCCTCCCAATATCGCATCACCTCGGCCTCTTCAGCCGCAGCGAGTTCATGCACGGTGGGAAACCGCGTCAAAAAGCGATCAAAATATGGAACGACCGCCACGACGGTCGTCTGCTGCAGCATGATTTCGCTGATCCAGCAGTGATAGGGATCCTGAGTCTCCCGCCAGGGGAGATTCCGGCCGTATCTGGCATACCTCGCTTTGAGTGACTTGCGGAATTTCTGAGCAACCGCCGGATCAAGCGCTGCAACAGGAGTTGTGGGAGAAGAAGATTTCGCTCGGGCCGCACACATAAGATTCTCAGAAATATGAAATTGATTGATGACGAACGCAGGGGTCGGCGTGTGTGAATTTCAGTATTTGCCGAAGACAGCGTGAAGACTAAAAGAAGCTCGATTCGGCGAAAACGAAATTTCGTACACGCCGACCCCTCATTCGTTCTAAGCTATTTGTGTTTGCTCTCTGACCGCGCCGCTTCGGCTGACCATCCTCCCTTGATAAACTGTTCCATCAGATCCCAGCCGTGGAGAAATTCGAACCTCGATGCCGCCGCCGAAGCCTCGTCATAGGTTTGACTGGCATCTGGGGAAATGCCGGTGCCAGAGGTTGCGAACGGGACAAAACCGTAGCTGTGAGTCTTCGTCCGCAAGAACGTCGGATGATCCGGCGAAATGAGAATACGGTGCTCGCCTAGTGACCGCAGTTTTTCCAATACCGGCCCAACGATATGCTCGTCAATTTGTTCGAGGGCTTCCACTTTCGCAGTGGCGTTGCCTTCGTGCGAGGCTTCATCCGTTGCCTCAACATGGACCACGACCAGATCAACGTCATCCAGCGCTTGTACCGCAGCACGGCCTTTGGCGGCGTAGTCGGTGTCGAGATATCCCGTCGCACCCGGCACGTCGATCACCTTCCAACCCAGCAACCGAGCCAGTCCACGCAACAAATCGACGGCCGTGATCATTGCGCCCTGAACGCCAAACCGAGGTTTGAAGGGCGTCAATGCGGGAGCTTGTCCCTGGCCCCAAAGCCAGATTTGCGTCGCGTGCGATCCGGCTAAGTCCCGCTGCGCAAACACCTGGATACTTTGATCCATGAAGTTTTGCAGGATTTCACTGCCGGTTCCCTGTGGCAGGTGATCCCCAACAGGGCCATCCGTCAGGTCGTGGGGGGGCGTCGTCTTTGTTCCTGGACCAAATGGAGACGGCTCTTCCGGTCGGCCGCGATAGATCAACAAATTGCGATAGCTGACACCTGGAATGAATTCCCATCGGTCGCTTCCGCTGTCGGCTTGCATCAGTCCGATCAGTTGAGTTCCGATATCGTTCGGAACTTGCTCGGCGGTGAAGCTGACCATGATTCCGTCGTGGATCGTCACGAGATTGCAGCGGACCGCCCAGTCCCAGGGCCCCAATGTGATTCCCTGAGCAGCAGCCTCCAGCGGTGCGCGGCCCGTGTGATACTGCAGCGGGCTATAGCCGAACAGGCTCATTGTCGCGACATCGCTGCCCGACGGCATCGAGGGCGGAGTATTGTCAGCCCGGCCAACGCAGCCCAGCCGTGCAATGGTATCCATGTGAGGAACCCGGGCCGCCTGCAGGGGAGTGCGCCCTCCGAGGCTCGCCTGCGGTTCATCCGCCACTCCGTCTGGGATTATCAATGCGTACTTCATTGGTCTCCTGCAAAGGATAGGTCGTGCGGTCGATCGAATTCTTGCGAAGTTTCGTCGGAAAGTGAAATCGTGAAAGGAAGTGTATCACAAGTTGCCAGTCCGAAGCGACCGTAATTCGGACCGCCAGCAGACGTTCGCCGGGTCGAACTTTCGCACAGCCATTCCGTGCCGTAAGATGAGCGATGTTCCGCCGCGTTTGAAAACCTTCGAGATTGCCCAACTTCCTGATGACTTGTCATGCACGCCACCGCTTATTTGAAAAATCCGCAGAAGACACCGACCGGTCCGCTGGTAGCCGTGTATGGAGCGGAGCGGTTCCTGAAACTCAAGGCCATGAAGGCCGTATCCGAAGCCGTGCTGGGCTCTGGCGACGAGGAACTCGGGGTCACCAAGTTCCCGGGTCCGACCGCGGAATTTTCGACCGTAATGGATGAGTTGCGGACGATGTCGATGTTTGGCGATAAACGGGTCGTCATCATCGAGGACGCCGACGACTTCATCAAAGATCATCGCGCCGCACTGGAGAAATATCTCGATAAGCCCGCGAAGAAAGCGGTGCTCATCTTAGATGCCAAGACTTGGCCTGCGACGACTCGATTGGCCAAACGGGTCGCGGAGATTGGCTTACCTCTCGATTGCAGTGCGCTCAAAGAGGCGGAAGTGATCAAATGGCTGACGGAATATGCCCAGTCGGCCTATGGCAAGCAAATTACCCGCGATGCCGTTCAAACATTGATCGAATTGCGGGGCCTGGAACTGGGGCACCTCGACCAGGAATTGGCGAAGCTGTCAGCCTACGCCGGCACGGCCGCCCGGATCGATGTTACCGCGGTGACAAAACTGGTCGGGGGTTGGAAGGCCGAAACGACCTGGTCCATGCTGGACGCCGTCGTCGATGGTCACCTGGATATCGCGCTGCACCTGTTGGATAAGCTGTTGCTGGCGGGCGAACATCCCGTTCGATTGCTCGGCAGCATCACCTGGACGTTTCGACCCATCGCTCGAGCGACCGAAGCCGCGCGGCAAGGACAATCGCTCAATGATGCTCTCGTGGATGCTGGAGTCAAACCGTTTAAACTGGGGGCGACTCAAAGTTATTTGAAACGAATCGGACGCGCGCGGGCCGAACGAATTTATCACTGGCTGCTGACCGCAGACCGCGAACTGAAAGGGGCCAGCTATCTGCCAGAACGAACGATCGTCGAACGGCTGTTGTTTCTATTGTCCGGGAAGTCCTAGAGATGCCCGGACAGTTTGAAACCCTGGCCTACTTCATTGTTTGATCTGGCTTCTCCGCGATGTCGATCCGCTCCGGCTTGACGGTTTCGAAAGGAGGAGCCTGATAAACCTGGGCCGGGAATTTGCCGCGCCACAGGGCCAATGAGCGACCAGCGTGAGACAGGAACGTGTAATTCTTCGCAATTTCGGCTTCGTTCATGCCGTCCACGGTTTTCACGACCCATTGACCAGCCTTGACGAGAACTTCCTGCTTCGGATGCACGGACTGCGGCGCGAAGGCCCACCATTCCAAAGCATGCCCGGTCGCCAGGACATGCCGCGCGATGGAACTCAAAGCGCTGCCCTCTTTCTTGGGGCTGCCATCCCAATTCGTGTCCCAGGATCCGTCCGATTGCTGATTCGCCACCAGTTTCTCGGTCACCTGCCGCAGATGCTGCGTGATCTTTTCTAACATGGCATCAGACAGCAGCGGTTCCTGCTCATGAATCCGCAACATCATGGCTAAAGTGTGCAAGCGGTGATTGCCGGCGCAAACGCCTTGCGTCAACTGTTGCCGCATGATGCGTTCGGCCAGGTCATCAAAACTGATCAACTGGCCTTCCGTGGTAAACCACTGCTTGTTCGTCGGGCAATACAGAGCGAAGGCCAATGTCGACCATTCGTATTCCACTTGATTGAGACTGAAGGAAAGAAAGGCATCGCGAAACAGATCATTCACGGACTTTTCACCGTTCGCGGTGATGACCGGGAAGTCGAGCGGCGTGCCGGTCTCGGCCAGGCAGGCCAGCGTATGGTCTTCGTGGCTGGCCGTGGCGATACCCGCTTGGAGCCGAGGACGAATGCCAAATTCCGTTTTGACCATCAGCGGCTTTGTGCCGGGATCCCAAGCCTGTTTGAACAGTCGATAATCCAGCAGCACATCGCGCAATTCCATCCCCGAGTAACATTCCGGATCATGGAACTGGGCTTCCACGCCCCAGAATCGGAGAGCGTGGTCCAAGTGGTTGGTCTGCGGATTGTGATGCCGCAATCGCGGTCGCAATTTATGCAACGTCCGCTGAAGTTGCTCGTCGGAAACGATTTCCGGCACATTGAACCGGGGGGTGATCGTGATTGGTGTGACACGCGGAGTCGGTGGGACTCGAACCGCTTCCAATTGCCGCTGCCGCACTGCCGCCCAGGAGAGGCCTCCCGCGATCACCAGGAGATGACACATGATCCAGACTGCGACGCGGAGGGTTGAGCTTTGCGGTTCGGAAGCGGACATGGGCTGTGTCATAATCACGTACTCTATTTTTACTGCGACAAATGTCGCCAAAGCGAGTTTTGAATCAATCACTGCTGAGATCGGGAGCGAAGCTGTTCCCGCGAAGGAACGGGCGCCACGATCGTTGCGCGCGTCTAAGAAGCTGACAAAATAATGCAGGAACCAGTGGGCTTACACCCACCGCTCGCCGAGTTCTTGGTCAGCCTCTAAGACTTTCCGGTCGTCGTTTCCACTTTCGCAACCGCCTTTTGCTTCGCGACCTTTTTGGCCGCAATCCGGGCGACTTCCGCGTCGACCGACTTGATCAAGACGGAATCGCGGGACATGATCGCCGCCAGTTCGTCTTCATACACTAATTTCCAATTCGGAAGGTTTCGCACCTCCACATCCATTTTGGCTTGATCTGCCTTATGGATGATCATCGTTTCAATGTTGTATTTGTCGATTTCCTTCTGCCAATTCGGACTGCCGGTCGCCAGTTCCATGTAGTCTCGCCAATAGCGATTTGGAGCCAGATGCACAGCATTGGTGGTCATGAAGACTTTCAGTCCAGGGGGCCCGTTCCAGGCCAGCCAGTCGCCCCACCATTGCGGATTGAATACCAGTCCTGCCGGTGGATGCCGACGCAAAAAGTCCGTCACAGCGCGCGGCGTATTTTTACTATACACACGGTCCGATTTCCGCGCCTCGCCCCCCAGAGCCATGCTGCCCAATTGCGACAAGGCGAAGCCACACCAGACGAAAAATAGACATACAATGCTGATCATATGGCTGCGATAGTGCAGCGTCCGCCCCAGCAGTGATTCACGGCTGGCGATAGTCGCTTCAAACCAGGCCGTCGCACGTCGAATCACTTCCGCCAGGTGTGGCAGCATCGCATAAGCGAAGACGAAACCGTACCAGCCAATCATGCGCACATTGAAGACCGTCGCAACCGTCAGCACGCCCAGCATCAGGATCTCTGCCGGGCGAACCGGCTGCTTGCTGACTCGATACAAAAACAACATCAATACCCAGGAAAGACACATCTGCACACCTTCTACGAAGAAGAACTGCAGGTGTTTCCACTCCAGGACATCGGGCAGATTGGGATTTTTCGAGAACTGCAGCGCGTTGATCACATTATCCATCCCGTAAGGATTGATCAAACAGGCAATCGCCGCGATCTCCGCCAGCATCAGCCAGCGGTGAAAATCACGATCCGTGATGGTTCGGGAGACACTTCGCGTCGTCCAGGCAGCTTCCAGAAAGCGTCCCACCGCCTGACAGCTGAGCATCAACACGCCGACCAGAAATGAGCCATGTGCATTGGCCCAGAACAGGAACGTGACAAAGACCAGCATTGCCAGTCCCAATTCACCGCGCCAGGAGCGCGATTTGACAGTTCCGGTCTCGGACAGATCCCGCCGGCGATCCAGCCAGCAGAAGACTCCAATCAGGACCACGAACGAGAACGTCGCGAACATTTCAGGCCGCACTGTGGCGTGGCGACTCCAGACCAGAAAGAACGCCAGCCACATGCTGAGCATCGCGGTCCCAATCTGCCGACATTTCCACCAATAGGCGGAAACCAGCAACACATAACTGATCCAGACGAGCACTGTGAACAAGCCCGAAATTCCTTCGGGACCGCCGACACGATAGGCGACCGCGAGGACGATTTGTCCCAACCAGGCACTGGCAATGACCGGAACACCTTTGGCGTATTCGACGTACGGATCTTCTACCGGCAGAGCACGATGCTCCAGGATCCACTCTCCATAGGCCACGTGTCCCCACAGATCCGTGTGAAATAGTGGCTGCACGCTCAGATACACGAAAAACAGCGC
>JAQGHT010001109.1 GCA_028291565.1 Planctomycetaceae bacterium
CGATAGAGGTACGCGTCGACCTGCTTTGGGTCGAGGCGAATGGCTTCTGAATAGTCTTCAACCGCCGCGTCGAATTCCTGTTGGTGCTGACGGGCGCCGCCTCGGTAGACGTAGACTTCCGCCAATGACGGATCAAGGCGAAGTGCTTCGGTGTAATCCTGAATTGCGGCGTCGAAATCCTCTTTCCAAGTCCAGGCATTCGCTCGCTCGACATACGCGTTGACGTGAGTTGAATCGAGTCGAATCGCTTCAGTATAGTCGTCGATCGCTGCGGTCAAATCGCCCAGTCGTTGCCTGTGGTCACCTCGCCTGACAAATGCCTCAATCGATTTCGGGTCGAGACGAACGGCTTCATTCAGGTCTTTCATGGCTCGGTCGTATTCGTTCTTCCAAACCAGAGCGCCAGCTCGGCCAATGTATGCATCCAGGTACTTCGGATCGATTCTAATGGCTTCTGAATAGTCTTTGACAGCCGCGTTGTATTCCTGAAGAAATTGTCTGGCGTGGCCGCGGCAGACATAGGCCATCGTCAATGCCGGGTCCAGGCGAATGGCCTCCGAGCAATCTTCGACGGCAGCGTTGTACTTGCCAGTTGCGGTCCTGGCAATTGCCCGATAAACATAGACAGCAGCATGCTTGGGGGCGAGGCGAATGGCTCTGGAATAGGCCACGTCGGCGGCCTCGAAGTCGCCGGTATCATTCGCGGCGTTTCCACTGAGGATGTAGATCTGTCTCAGATCGGGAATCTTGAAACATCCCGCGAGCGGCATGGCAACCAATAGGAAACAGCAGACTCGAGCCAATTTGAACACAGGAAAGGACTCCACTTTCGAACCGATGGCGTCTTAATCACTTGCAGTGTAACAGAAATCCGAAGCGGGATCAGTGCGCCAGGTTCCATTTTTCGGTGCGAATGGGCTTGCGATGCGGTATGTTGGTTGTGACGCCAGCTCACGTCGTACACCATTTTCGGGTTGAAAATTGAAATATGATGCTGTGGAGGACGCAGGTGGACTATTTGTTCTTGTGGGACGATACCCCTGGAGGTAACGTGGAACACACCATCGAACACGGCCTTACCACTGACGAGGTTGAGTCAGCCTTTGACTTTGTTGAAGTTGAAACCACGAGCCGTTCCACTAGTCGACCTGCCATTTTCGGTCGCACGTTTAATGGCGATGTCATTTTCGTCG
This sequence comes from Planctomycetaceae bacterium, assembly GCA_028291565.1. Taxonomy (GTDB): domain Bacteria; phylum Planctomycetota; class Planctomycetia; order Planctomycetales; family Planctomycetaceae; genus JAKFVC01. Next base: position 1,194 of record JAQGHT010001109.1, read on the forward strand.
TCTACGACCTCGACAAGGACGATGACGGCAGAGACTTCATTTATGTGCGTACAGCCTACTTGGTTGAGGACGATTAATTATGACCAAGCCCAACATCTCATCTGAGCACCTGGCGCGATTGCGACTTGAGAACCAACAATTGAAACCACTTCTGGCGACTGAGATGCCCGCAGTCCGCGAAGAATGGAAACAATGGATGGATAGTTTGACGGGCGTCATTGCACGTCACTCCAAAGAGATCGATGAGTACATTCAGACACACGGACCGATGACACGATCCGAAGTCATTGAGAAAGCTTTGACCAAGCTGCTGTCCGAGGACTAAGAAATCGCGAATCAGAAATTCCGCCCAATCCGCCCGCGTCGTCGGGCACGGTCAATTCGCCACTCAACTGGAATAATTCCCATGTGTCGATTTATCGGTCTGGCCGCAAAGCTGATTTTGTTGGCCTGCTGCTGTCCGCTGATTTCAACAATGGCGTATGCCGAGGAGCCGCCGCCATTGGTTTACAAACAAGCTGGAACACTGCCGATCATTCTTTCGGCGCCGCACGGAGGCAAGCTGGAGGTTACGGGAGTGCCGGCACGAGCTGGCGAAGAACAGGCCAAAGGCGCGGGCAAATTTGTTTTGACTCGTGATACGGGGACCGAGGAACTCGCTCACGCATTGTCGGTTGCTATTGAGAAACGCTGGGGAAAAGGTAAGAAACCGTATGTTGTGATTTCTCGAGCCCACCGCAAGTATCTCGATCCCAATCGGCCGGCTCAGATGGCTTACGAAGATCCCGACGCGAAACCCGTCTACGACGACTATCACAACGCACTGGCCGGCTACTGCAAAGTCGTCCAAAAGCAGTTTCGGCAAGGACTGTTGCTGGACCTGCACGGTCAGGGAACTGCGGCGAATACCGTTTATCGAGGAACCCAAAATGGAAAGACGGTAACGCTATTACGCGAACGGTACGGAGAAACAGCACACGTCGGAGGTACCAGTCTGCTCGGCCTTCTGAAGACGCGGGGATGGACTGTCTTTCCCGACCCGTTTGGCGGACCTGAGCATACAGGCTATCTGGGTGGATACATCGTTCAGACTTACGGCGGAAACCGGGGCCTGGGAATCGATGCCGTTCAGTTGGAATTCGGTCAGGAATATCGAACCGCCGAATCCCGCGAGAAGACCGTCACAATCCTGGCAGACGCCTTGGCCGATTACTCGACCCGTTATCTTGATTCGCCACCTGCACGCAAATCGGCTGACGAGGCGGCGCGATAGCCCCATGTCTGGACGATCCGAGGAATACTCATCACAGTTCGAGGGTCGCGCGCGAACTGGTACAACTCGCTGATAATCTGCTCCACTTCCGACGGGGATGCAAGCTGCGCGGCGAGCACGGCGTCAGCGATTTTCTCCATCGTGATGGCGCTGATGAGTTTGGCCTCCCCGTCGTACGTCGCAGGCTGCACGACGTGCATTTGGACTCGCTGGCAGCCGACGTCCATCAACATTCCTGGCAATCGAGGACCGATATTCGGATCGGCACCGCGTCGCTGGGCGGCCTGGGTATAGAGTTCGACGTAGCGACTGAACGCCGTCGAGCTTGGAGAGCAGAAATGTCCGGTAAAGTCGATGTCCTCGACGACCAGAATCCCACCTGGAGCGACAGCCTGATGAATTCTGGCGAGCGCTCCGGCGGGGTCCTGCAAATGTGTCAGCAGAAAGCGTGCGTAGACCACGTCAAATTCCGGTTTGAGTTCGCAATCCATCACCTCTGACTGCTGAAAGGTGATGTTGCGAAGTCCATAAGTTTCGGCCTCGGAACGAGCGATTTCGAGTTTCGGTTCGTCGATATCAAAGCCGAGGACTCGGCCGTTAACTCCGACAAGCCGCGCGAGTTCAAACGCGACATCTCCGCCTCCACAGCCCATATCCAGGCAGCTCATGCCCGAACGGAGACCGATCCGCTCGAACAAGCTCATTGTCGTGGGACGCATGACGCGAGCAAGCAGTCGCAGACGTTCGCGTCCTTCTATACCGCCCTGAATAATGTAGGACGACGGGGGGCTGGCAGAATTCGTCACGGCGGTGCCTTTTTGTGGATGTCCAAGTGCCAGAAAACTCGTTCCTTTACGGCCCGACCGACTAGCAGAATACTGGAAATGAGGCAGCAACTCCAGCAAGGCATTTTATCGAATCCGCGGACGCGCCAGGCCGCGGTGAGACTGACAGGTCCCCATTGCGACTTGACGTTGTTTGAACCACATTCCACACTGATGGGCCTATTGCATGAAATCACACTTGGACCGCATTTGCTGCAGTCCTGCAAATCGCAAGTCAGAGCGCTCTCTACTGCTTGCTGATGGAAGTGTCACTTCCGGATTAGTCGGCGTGTCTGACTGTCGCGCCCCGCGCGCTGGCGAGATGCTTGGATGCTATGGAACTCAGCATCTTGTTGGCACTGAACTCAAAATGGAGCGTCTGATGAAGACACTGACATGCGGTCCTCGGATGGGACGCCTTGCGGCTTTCGTAGCTAGCTGGACCTGTTTGTCACTGACAGGATGCTTCTCTGAGACTGTTTCAAGTGCCAACGAGGAGGCGATCAAGTCAAAAGCAACGCGTTCCGATCAACAGAATGCTGGTGGAATTTCACCGCCCTCACATGTCCCTGATGTGATCATTGTCGGGGCCGGAATCTCGGGGCTGTCCGCGGCGCTGGAGCTGGGACGTGGTGGAGTGAACGTCACCGTAATCGATATGTCATCCGTGTTCGGCGGGCACGCCGTCATGTCGCAAGGCAGCTTGTGCATTGTGGGAACTCCGGTTCAGGAGCGAGCCGGGATCAAGGATTCACCCGATCTGGCGTTCCAGGATTTTCATCGCTGGGGCGAAGACCCGGCCACGGATTGGGTTCGCTATTACGTCGACAATTCTCGCCGAGAAATTTACGATTGGGTGGAAGAACTCGGAGTCCGATTTTCGGACGTCGGCATGTCGTCCGGAAATTCAGTCGCTCGCGAACATCAACCGGTTGGACGCGGCATCGGGCTGGTCACGCCAATCTATCGCGCCTGTCTGGAACTGGGGACAATCGATTTTGTCTGGAATTCCAAAGTCGAACAATTGTTACGAGAAGACCAACGCGTGGTGGGAGTGCTCGTGCGGGACATGCGGACCGGCGCAGAGCGTCGACTCCGCAGTAAGGCAGTGATACTGGCGACCGGCGGATTTCTCAACAATCTGGAGATGGTCCGCGAATTCTGGCCCGCGGAATTTCGTTTTCCCAAACGGATCCTGGCTGGCTCGGGGCGAAACTCGATCGGGCTGGGGCATAAGATGGCGCGCGCTGTGGGCGGGGAACTCGTTCACATGGACTACCAATGGAACTATTTCACAGGTCTGCCCGACCCACGTTATCCTGGCAGCAACAATGGGCTGAATGCGACGAATCTCCACGGAATTCTCGTGAATGCAGAGGGCCGGCAGTTCGTGAACTTTCACGGGTGGGCGAAAGAAGTCATGCCCGCATTGCTCAAGCAACCCGACGTCACCTGCTGGTGCATCTTCGACGAGGCCACCAAACCGTTCGTCATCATTTCGGGATCGGATTGGGGTGACTTCAAGAAAGTCGATAAGCTCATCCTGCAAAACCCGGACCTGGTCAAGAAGGCGGATACACTCGAAAAACTCGCCGAGCTCTCGAAACTGCCTGCGAAGAATCTCGTGGAAACTGTGGCTCGCTATAACATGCTGGTCGATCAGGGTGAAGACAAGGACTTCGGCCGTTTCGGTCCGGGCAAACCGGAGTTTTCCAACAAAACGTCTCCTAAGATTGCAACGCCTCCGTTTTACGCGATGCAGACTTATCCACTAACCCGAAAAAGCATGGGGGGCGTTGCAATCGATCTGAAGTGTCGCGTTCTCGACAAGCAGAAGCGGGCGATTCCAGGCCTAT
>JAQGHT010000929.1 GCA_028291565.1 Planctomycetaceae bacterium
TCATCAGCACATTGGATTCGGGAACGATGGTTCCTTCGGGTACGGCTTTAATGACAATCGGCAGTCGGCCACCATGCACCTTGAGAATGTGCTCCCAACCCTGGCGGTTGAAGACATCGTATCCGAAATGCTGATGGAACAGGGCGGTAGCCGTGTCAATTTTCTGTTGTGTGACGACGGGTCCTGCCAGATACGTTTCCAGGAAATACTGGAGTCCGAAGAAGCAGACTTCCGGGTATTTGCTGCCAGAGCGGGATTCAAAATACGAATAGATCCGCTGTGTTCCAGGCGGGTATTGTTTGAAATGCGAGACCTTATAACTATCCGTCAGCCAGCAGATATTATTCAGCCAGGAACTCATAATTTCATCTCTGCGGGGTGTTGTACATCACACGGATCTCAATCTGCCATTTCGAACGATGAATTACGCATTGCAACCGTGACAGGAAATGTCGCACGGGAATTGGGGGATTTGGACAAAAACGGAGCGAATCCACCCAATCGCTGGCGAGATTGGCTACCAACGCGAGATTGGCTACAAAAATCCCTCACAGCATCGCGTGACGGCCATTCGCGAGAGAGGAGTTGTCGGTTCATTCTCGCAACCATCGCGCGGCGTCCTTGGCGAAATAGGTCAGAATCATATCAGCGCCAGCCCGTTTGATCGACGTCAGGACTTCCAGCGCAACTCGGCGTTCATCGATCCAGCCGTTGGATGCTGCGGCCTTAATCATGGCATATTCCCCGCTGACATTGTAAGCCGCCAAGGGAATTTCGGGGTGAGCTTGCTTGACTCGATGAATGATATCGAGATAGCTCAGTGCTGGCTTGACCATCAAAATATCTGCCCCTTCCGTGAGATCCAATGCGACTTCCCGCAAAGCCTCTCGACCGTTGGCTGGATCCATTTGATAGGTCTTGCGATCTCCAAACTGAGGCGCGCTTTCAGCCGCGTCACGGAATGGTCCGTAGAATCCGGAACAGTACTTCGCCGCATAGCTCATGATTGGAATATGCTGAAACCCTGCCAAATCGAGACCCTGCCGCAGTGAGGCGATCATGCCATCCATCATTCCGCTGGGCGCAATCATGTCCGCACCAGCCCGCGCCTGACTTACAGCTTCTTTCACGAGGATTTCCAGCGTAGCATCATTGTCGACATCCGCCTGGCCATAAGCGTGGCTGATAATGCCGCAATGTCCGTGGTCGGTGAACTCACAAAAACAGACATCTGTGATCACCAACAGGTTCGAACCGGAGCGTTTGATTTCGCGAATGGCCTGCTGGATGATGCCCTGGTCAGAGTATGCATCACTTCCGACAGAGTCTTTGTGTTCGGGAATTCCAAACAGAATGACGGCCGGAATTCCCAACGCTTCGATCTCGGCGATTTCTTCGGCCAACAGGTCGACCGTGATTTGCGATTGGCCCGCCATGGAGTTGATCGGAATGCGTTGCCCTGCGCCATGCCGGATAAACAGCGGCAAGATGAAATCCCCGGCATCGAGTCTGGTTTCACGCACGAGTTCCCGGACCTTCGCATTCATCCGCAGTCGGCGTAAGCGAACGGCAGGGAATTGACTTCGTGATTGATTGTCGGACATGAGCTTTCCGTCAGTCTAAGACTAAGAAGCTGCTAAACAACCAGTCGAGCGGTGGGTGTCAGCCCACTGGTTTTGGGTCAGCTTCCAATGTGAATTCCGACCGTCCAGATTGAGCATGTCACACTGGGGCGGTCATGTAGGACAGGTTTTCAACCTGTCCGCTCCCACAGCACGCAGGCTGTTGATTTAATTGGACTTGGATCGCGTAAAATCGTTTTCGTAACTCTCGAATAAACTGAGCATCGACTTGAACGCTTTAAACGCCACCTGGAACACTCGATTTTCACTGCACATATGCGATTTGCCGATGAAATCAACAGCCTGCACGGACAGGTTGAAAACCTGTCCTACTTCAATGATTCACAGCCTTGGGAGATTCTGGGTGTGACTAAGTCCACCGCTCCAATTTCTGGCGAGATTGGAAACGATGAAACTCAGGGTATTGGACTACTGGGCGTTCCGATACGCTGCAATTGCTCCAGCGACTCCTGCACCCGGTGCTGGCTTCTGTCCTTGATCAAGCAGGCATTTTTCCAGGGCCGCGAGGCACAAGAGTACGTTTCGCTTGCTGCTGGTTTCACCCATCAAACCAATACGCCAGACCTTGCCTTTCATGGAACCCAGCCCGCCACCAATCTCAATGCCAAATTCATTCAACAATTGCGATCGAACGGCGGCGTCATTGATACCATCCGGGATTTGAATCGCATTCAGCATGGGCAGACAGTGTGACGCCGGGACCGCGTATTTCAGGCCCATCGCTTCGATACCGGCCTTCAGCGCCAAGTGGTTCTTCATATGCCGAGCCTGGCGGTTCTCCAGCCCCTCTTCCAGTACCAGCCGCAATGCTTCACGCAATGCGTAATTCATGTTGATCGGCGCTGTGTGGTGGTAAGCTCGCTGCTGCCCCCAGTAGTTGCGGACCATGGACAAATCCAGGTACCAGCTGGCGACTTTCTTCTTCCGGGCATCCAATGCGGCCAATGCCTGCGGACTGAATGTCACGGGAGACAAGCCAGGTGGACAGCTGAGACACTTCTGTGTCCCACTATACACCGCGTCAAGATTCCACCCATCAACTTCCAGAGGGACGCCACCGAGTGACGTCACCGCGTCAACAAGCAACAAGGCGCCCGCGTCATGCACGATTTTCGAGATCTCTTCCAGAGGCTGCCAGGCTCCGGTGGAAGTCTCGGCGTGAATAATGCCCACAACCTTCGGCGAAACGGATTTGACTGCTGCGGCGATTTCGTCTGCTGAGATGATCTCGCCGTACGGCTTTTCGATCTTGGTCACGGTCGCGCCGGCTCGTTCCGCGACATCGGCCATGCGTCCGCCAAACACGCCATTCACGCAAACGACCATCTTGTCGCCTGGTTCGATCAGATTGACGACGCAGGTTTCCATGCCGGCACTGCCGGTCCCGCTCACGGCCAGTGTCAATTCATTCTTGGTCCGGAACACCTCTCGCAGCATCTTTTGCGAATCATCCATCACCTGAATGAAATAGGGATCCAGATGCCCGACAGTGGGCGAGCCTAATGCCGCCAGCACGCGTGGATGTGTATCGCTGGGGCCGGGCCCCATCAGAATGCGGCGTGGGGGATCGAGTGCAGGTGGGATAGCCATTGACATGGTGAAGGTTTCTCTGCTGAAGTTGAGTTTGCTTTGTATTCTTTTTGACGTAGATTCCAAGACACCTGGAACACTTGATCCGAGATCAAAATGGTAACGTTTTACTCGCGTCAGGGATCAGCGTCGTAAAATTGTGAGGAAGCGTGCTCAGGATGTTAGAGATTTTTGGGTTTGACAATGGTGACAAACTGCTTAAATTCCGGTGCAGCGGCAGTTTCACACCATTCGAACAGAACCGATTCCGTCGTGACAACCACCGCCCCGGCAGTTCCGATTCGATCCATGGCATTTTGCCAATCCAATTGTCGCCGGCTGCTGGACGAATCCGCGACCAGGTAAACCTGATACCCGGCCGCCAATAAATCCAACGCTGTTTGCAGTACGCAGACATGCGCTTCGATTCCGCATAGGACAACTTGAAATCGGTTGTCAGTACGTTCGGCGGCAGGTGGCCAGTTCAAAACTTCCGCACAGCTGAATCGCATCTTCGCAGGACGATCAGGAAAATACTCGGCCAGACACGGCAGTGTTGGCCCCAGCCCCTGTGGATATTGTTCGGTGGCCACGGCCGGAACGTCGAAGAGCTTGGCACACTGTACCAGCTTCAGGCAATTCGCGACGAGTCTCTCTGTCTCATGGATGAGCGGTGCCAGTTTTTCCTGCACATCAACAACCAGCAGCAGGCTGGAACGGCGCGAGAGAAGTTGGCGGCTTCTCTGATAAGGCAAGGGAACATTTGACATAGGTTTCTCGCGATGGAATCCGCCACGCCGCCTAAACAGGAGTGCGTCCGAATCGCCTCTCAGTGTCATTCAGCACGTCGTGAAGCGATCGTAAGCCTATGGCACATCAGTGTCAAGGACCCAAATTGACACCTGCGACCTGCAGAACTGTGAACGCTGTTTTTGCCAAACGGCTTGCCTGTTACACTGAGACTCCATGCGATATGAACTGAGATGTTGCACGTGAGCCGTCGGGCTAGTGCGGAAAATCGAAATTGTCCTGCCCTGAGAGTCATTCTCGTGTCTATATGCCAAGCTCTAAGAATCTAAGGTCTTAAGAGTCTAATTGATGAACTTTGGCCCGTGGCAATTCTTAGACCTTAGGCTCTTATCCTTGATGTCCTTGTGGTTGCGACATGGCAGTTAGATTGTGATTTGCCGCGCCAATGTGGTGCCGCTTACGCCTTTCCCGGATTTGTCCAAGGAAATATCAATTCGATGAAGATTCCGACACAAGCGCGCAATTCCGGATTGCAATTCAATTTGACTCCGATGATCGACATCGTGTTTCTGCTGATCATCTTTTTCCTGGTCGCCAGCTATCTGTCAAGCAGCGAGAATCAGGAGGCCATCCAATTAGCCAAGGCTGGTGGAGGTCGTTATGACGCAGAAGAGAGTTCGCGACGCATCATCGTCACGATTGACGCCGAAGGCAAACTGCTGGTGGGTACGAAGTTCTTGACTTTGGAGGAATTTGCGGCCCAGATTCAGCCCGCCGCGAATGAAAAACCAATTCGAGACTTGGAAATTCGTTTGCGCGCCGACAAGCGGGTGCGGTACGAAAAAGTCGAACCCCTGCTGGTAGAATGTGCAAAGGCAGGGATCACTCAGATCAAGTTCAATGTCTTACCCGGGAATGACAAATGACAGAAGCCTGAAAACACCGGCAGCCTCGCAGCAATACGCCAACCTGCCGAACAGCCACCTGACTGCTCGGAAGGTTCTCGTTGGAGCGAGGAATTCGAGGCCCGTGTTTTCAACGAAAGTCTTTGCAGAGCAGAGACT
>JAQGHT010000934.1 GCA_028291565.1 Planctomycetaceae bacterium
GATTAACACATCCTTGATTGACCCATCTTTACAGCGGAGACGGGCAGCGTACTCGGTCAGTTTCTCTCCCGCCCGCAATCGCTTCAGGATGTCGCAAATGACCTCTTCGTCGGCGTGGAAGTCAGCACGAGGTTGGCCAACATACTCATCCCGACTGTAACCGAGCATTTCAAGTTCAACTCGATTGGCTCTCAAGATAATGCCATCCGGCCCGACCCAATGCAGGCCGACAGTCGCATTCTCGAAGAAGTCGGCGAGTTGCCGTTCACTTTGACGGAGTTCATCGACCGCGGCATTGCGCTCGATGAACTGCCCGATGTTGCCTGACACGGTCCCCATGGTCTCCAAGAGACCGGCATCGGCCTCGCGGAATCGCTTCGTGAAGAATTCAATGACACCGACCGTTTGGGCGTCAACAACAATCGGGCAAGCGAAAGCACTGTGCAGCCCGCATTCAGTCGCAAATCGAAGTCGTGGAAAGTTGGCATCGTGGTCCAGGTCGGGTATCCAGGCTGGTTTGCTGCTGTCCCAAACACGGCCAGGAAGTCCTTCTGCCTTTTCAAACGTTCGACCGCGACTGGCCGACTCGAATTCAGCAACGGCTGCGTTCGGCATGTACCAACTCGCACAACACACAAGTTTGTCGGCGCTTTGATCGACCTTCCAAAAAGAGCCAAGCTCCCAATTGAAATTCTCGCAGACCGCTCGCAGCACACCACTGACTCCGTCATCAGTGCTCTCAGCTTCACTTAAGGCCTGTGTCACGGCAACCCGAAGATTGCGTTGCTGTTCTGACCGCTTTTTCTCCGTGATGTCCCGTAAATATGCGGTGAACAGCAACCGTTCATCCGTAGAAGTATGGGTGATTGATAGCTCAGCCGGAAACTCGGATCCATCGGCACGCATGGCTGGCAGTTCGATCCGCTTGTTGAGGACCGGACCTTTGCCGGTGGCGAGGTAGAGAGCCATGCCCTTACGATGTCGGTCTCGCAATGGGAGCGGAACGATGAGTTCGCACAACTCACGCCCGACGACCTGCTCCCGCGTGAAGCCAAAGGTCTGCTCGGCTGCGGGATTGAACTCGACCACGTTGCCCTCATGATCCATCGTAATGATGCAATCCAGGGCCGTTTCCAGAATCGCTCGCTTGCGAGCTTCGCTTTGTCGAATCTCCCGCTCGATTCGGCGTTGCTCCGTGACGTCTCGGAAGATCAGCACGACTCCCACCATCTTGCCAGCGGAATCACGGATAGGTGCGGCAGAGTCGTCTATGGGGCGCTCGGTCCCATCCTTGGCGACGAGAATGGTGTGGTTGGCCAAACCGACGATGACGCCCTCCCGCAGCACGATCCCGACCGGGTTCTCGACCGGCTGCCTGGTCTGCTCGTTGCGGATGGCGAACACCTTCTCCAGAGCTTGACTATGGGCCTCATCCTGTGTCCAGCCGGTCAGTTTCTCGGCAACTTCGTTAAGGAACGTTACCCTGCCCTCGGTGTCCGTCGCGATGACCGCATCCCCGATGCTGGCGAGCGTCACCCGCAGCCATTCCCGCTGTTCATGGACCAACTCCTCAGCCCGCCGCCGTTGAATGACGATGGCGGTTTGGTTGGCCCCAACCCCGAGCAGCAGTCGGTCGCGTTCCGTCGGGAATGCAGCATCGCTGGAACCCGCCACGATCAGCCCGTAGTCGTCGCCTACACCGAAGCGGGTCACGGTTGTAGATAATGAACCGGCCCCAAAGGGATTTGGGATGCTGGGGGGGGGCTCAATTCGGTCCTCACTCAGAAACGGAGCGAGTGCTGCCCTTAGCGTTTCGGTGATGACGTTTTCACAGGAGCTCTTGCGGCGAATAACTTCAACCACGTCCTTGCTTGAACGACCCGCCATTCGAACGTAAATAAAGTCGAGCGAGAGTGTATTCAGCAGAACGTCAGCCAGACTGCCTGCAATTCGGTCCGGTGCCACGCCAATCCAAATGGCGGGTAACGTTGAAAGCGCAATCAGATCCCGCATCGTCCGCCGCAGGCGACGATTTTCTTCGGTTGTAGTTTCTGGCGAGTCCATGAGCGGGTCGTGCCAACTTCGGTTTGACTGCACTTCGGTTTAACCAACGGACTTATCGGCGGCCCGCTCTTTGAGTTCCTTCAGCATTTCGTCTGGCGGAACATAAAACGGGTTTTCTTGGAGAATGCCGCCTACAATGACCATCGGATGCGTCCGCATAATGTCAATTACTACGCTGGCATCAAAACGGGACAGGTCGTAGGTGCAGATGACCGGGTCATGATACTCCGGCAAAACATAATTGAGCCGAGTCTCATACTCGACGATGTCATGGACACCGGGTAAATCCTCGAGTGCCCACTCCATGTTAGCAACCAGCCGAGTAAGCGTGCCGGGAATCTTTTTGGCCGGGTCTAGCGCATCTTTGATGGTTTGAATCATCCGGTGTTGGTCGAAGTAATCGTCCTTGATGTAGGCCTCCTGCCAGCGACGGACCTCCAGTTGGCCCGTGGCCTCGGCGTCGACTACGTCAATACCCTCCTGCGCCAGTCTGCGCAAGTGATCGGGTCGGTGCCGCGGGTCAACTACGTGAAAGGCCCGGTCGCCCTTATCCAATCCTTCCTTAATGAAGGGCATCAGCACCCGGTACTCTTCGTCCTTAGAGTGGAAGAAGGCACAGACATGGCAGGAACGGCTGAGAACAGATCCCGCGAGTCGCACCGGTTCCATCGTTTCGGTTACCATTTCTTGGGTCCTTCAATGAAAACTGTCCTTGAGTGACTGTGAGCCCACTTCGCAGCCGCCAGCATTTTAACTGCACTCATGGATTCCATTCAAGGCCCGATCACCAATCGAAGGTGGGAAGGACCGATGCTCCAGTTAATGCATCAAGGGCAATCCAAGCGACAACGTCATTGCTTCATGAAACACACGCAGTTGAAGACGGACTGTTGCCGTGCAATTAACATGCCCCAAAAGTGCAAATACGGACAGATCTGCAACGATGGGATGGGAAATGAGTCGCATATTGGACGCAAGATCACGGGATGCGAAAAAGTTTCCCACACTCACAGAACTGTCAATGTTTGGCGTTAGGCTCGTTCACTGGCGATTGGCGTAGGGGATATGATCAATGGCCGCGAATTCGAAAAACCGAACAGATCGCTGAGCGAGTATCAACACCCTGATTTTGTGGAGCAAGGACACTTCCGAGCTTGCGGCATTGGTGCTACATTTTGTCACGATGACTGCAACTGAGGTTGACGGCGGTCGCGCCACAGGACGTCGGATAATGCGATAACTTTTTATAAAAGGGACTTGTGAGTTGGGTGTCATTCCTCGTCAATTTGTCTGGCTCCCGGGGAATTGGACGAAAAACCCGCGTCCTTCGAAACAGTGACGATCGGCCACAAATCTAAAGGAAAGGCCACTTGTGACATCATGCAAGCGGCCTTGAAGTGGAGGCGGGAATTTAATTTGCGAGTAAATCGGACGGACATGTTGTCAGCATAATGCGTTACGATTTAGCAATCCGTGTTCTCATAAGTGGGAGAATTTCGGCGGCCGTAAGCCGGCGTGAGGGTAAATCGTGTCGACGACACACCAACGAATTGCACTGACCGTCATGCTCGCGGCGAGAGAGGCGACCGTGAGATGTAAAACGCTGCCGATTGTCGGTGCGTCAATGGGCGTTGCGGCGAAACAACTGCGGGGAGTGGGCGAGAACAAGCTGATGCCGGACAACGCAGTCGCGCCGGCACGATGTAGGCTACAAGCGGGCCGAAGTTACTATTCGGTGCGTCTGACAAAACAACGTAACGACTTAACGAAGTGGCCGCGCCACGTGGGACATTTGCCTCAAAGTGAACGGAAATTGAACCAGTCGGCTTCAGTAGATTCACCTCATTCGAAGTTTGACGATTCGATCTGAAAGCAAAAAACGGTCTGGTAAAAAGTCCTCATAGGACGACAATGCGATCAAAGGATTCTTCGCGTCCTCGGAAGAGGATGGCGATTATCCCTTAATTGAGATGTCAGTCGCAACTCGTACTCCACAAAGGCGTTGCGACTTTCAGCCACGCCGTTGCCCCTTGACTGAAGAACTTGTAAAGACATTTTGTTCATTTCCGAATACACTCAGGCACGTGTTCGAAATCCGACCATTTCATTCTGACTTGGGACTCATCGGGATGAAAGACCAGCCAGCGCTTGAACGTCAGTGGCGATTGCTGCATGCTTTGGAAGCACGGCGGTTGGGGGTTTCACTTTACGAATTGGCGGCTGAGGCCGGAGTCAGCCAACGCACCATCTTTCGTGACCTCCAACTGATGCGTCAGATCGGGATGCCCGTCCAGTCTGGAACCGGTGCGAATGGCCGAAAGCACTGGAAGATCAATCCTGACCATCCACTGCTCAGGCTTGGCTTCAATCCGACCGAAGCGGCATCTCTGTGCCTGGGATTCCGGCTCATGGAACCTTTTGCCGGAACTTACTTGTGGGACGGAGCCCAAACCGCTCTGAAGAAGATTCGCAGCTGTCTGTCTGAAGACGCGTTGCGTTACATTGGCACGTTTGGCCAGGCCTTTTATCCCACGCGATTTGGTTCCGGGGACTACTCAAAAAAAGGGGAAATCCTGGACGCCTTGATGCTCGGCATTGAGGAACGGCGTTATACTGCGTTGACGTATCAATCGCAACAGGCCACGGAACCCGCCACACGCGATGTTTATCCCTACGCCCTGGCATTTCATAAGGGCTCACTCTACCTCATCGCCTGGGCTGCCGAACACGAGACTTTTCGAAACTATAAAGTCGACCGAGTCACAGATGCCGAGGTTTTGGAACTCCGATTCACGCGCGATCCCAAGTTTGACGTTCAACGGCATCTCACAGGTTCATTCGGCATCTATCACGGAGCGGGCGAGCCCCAATTGGTTCGCATCCGCTTCACGTCCGAGGCCGCGCGTTATGTGAAAGAAAAGTACTGGCACGATTCTCAGCTGCTACACGACCAGCAGGACGGAAATCTGATCGCCGAATTTCACCTGACCGATTTTCACGAACTGATCAGCTGGATCCTCAGCTTCCGCGATCAGGCGGAAGTCCTGGAACCCGCCTCATTACGGCAACAGATCGCCGAAACGATCCAGTCGATGAACCAGGTCTACGCGACACAGCCCCCCGCCGTTAACGCCAACAAGACTCCATCAAATCGCACACCAAAGTGAATAAGTGACAAAGAGCAGAAAGAACAGGACAAATTTCGCCAAACTCCCGCCACCGGGCTCGCCCCGGTGGTTCAACGGCCTTTGCACTACTCGAGGTTTCAGTATTCCCTGAAAAAACAGGAGAATAGTGGATATTCCGTTCCCCCCTCGCAAATGAGCCCCACACCATGTTGTTGACCAATCTACCGCAGCACCATTCAGCGGAAGTTCATTTATTCCTCGAAACGCCCCATGGAACTTATCCTCTGGCTCAAATTGCTCCCAATGACGTGATTTTTGCCAAGCCAGTCAACATTCCGCCGTGCGATGCGGAAATCGTCATGCAGGTAGATGGCACCGAACGTCGTTGGCCAGTCCGACTGCTCGATGGAGTAACGTCGGCAGACCGGCGGTGCGACACCACGCCCAGGTGATCGGGCAGCTTGGGGGCGAGGTGATGCATCCCGGAAAAGATTTCTATACAGGATGTGATGCGCAGAATGAAGCGTCGGAATCAAGGGTGTTTGTATTCATCCCGGAGGGATGGCAGATATTAGCCGGGGGTTGAGCGGAGTGTCCCAAGACACGTAGCGACACCCCCGGAACCGGCGTC
>JAQGHT010001113.1 GCA_028291565.1 Planctomycetaceae bacterium
GGGCCATGCTTGTCACCCAGCCATTTACTGTCTGCGCGGGCGCATCTTCGAGAACCGTCTGATCGGCACCCTTGGTAAAAGTCGGTGCATCATTCACGGGCGTGACGTTGATCGCGAAGGTTTGTGAAGCGGACGTATCTACGCCGCCATTCGCCATTCCGCCGTCGTCACTCAACGTGATTGTGATTGAGGCGGAACCGTTGGCATCCGGCGCTAACGTGTAAGTCAACGTGCCGTTGGCTGCAATCGCGGGAGCAACTGAGAATAGGCTGGGATTCGTATTGCCGGTGACATTGAACGTCAACGCCTGACCAGATTCGTTCGCCGCTCCAGCGGAAACCGGAGTCGCCCAATTCGCAATACTTTGAGGAGCGGCATCCTCTAACACGTTTTGATCGGCGCCGGCCGAGAAGGCAGGGACGTCATTCACGGGTGTGACATTGATCGCGAAAGTCTGGGGATCCGACGTATCAACTCCGCCGTTTGCAGTGCCACCGTTGTCACTCAACGTCACCATGACCGTTGCCGAACCGTTGGCATTGGCTGCCAACGTGTAAGTCAAATTGCCAGCCGCATCAATCGCCGGCTGAACTGCAAATAAGCTGTTATTGTCATTGGATACGTTAAAATGCAATGCCTGTCCTGCTTCATCAACCGCTGTCACAGGGCCGGTCGTCAGCCCCGTCGCCCAGCCATTCACCGTTTGCGCGGGATCATCTTCCAGTACGTTTTGATCAGCGCCCTCCGTGAAGGTCGGCACGTCGTTAACGGGATTGATCGTGACCGTCACCGTTCGAATTGAACTCGTCCGGAGAGTTTCGTCGGTCACCTGAAATTGAAAAGTATCTGTACCATTCGCATCCGTATTGGGGGTATAGGTGAAGTCACCAGTCGCGGGATCGGTGATATTCACGGCCCCCAAAGTCGGGGGAGCTCCAACAAGTGCAAATGTCAATGAAGCGGGCGGATTCGTATCGGGATCGCTGCCCAAGAGTGTTCCGTAATAAGTTCCGGAATCTTCATTGATTGTGAAGACACTGTCTTTGGCAATGGGATCATCTGGAACGGCGGTCGCCGTCATCGAGATTGTGCCGGTGGCGGGCGCGGTTCCGTCTTCCAGACCGTCAGCGATATTGACGTCGATCGTGAAATCCTGGTCGTAATCCGCGGCGGGCGAAAACGTCATGGATCCTAAAGCCGAATTGACGTCTGAAACGGACCCCGTGACTGTCAAGACTCCATTGCTGAATGTGGCTCCGGGCGCAGCCAGAGTTCCTGCGGCCGCGTCTGACAAGCTTAACGAAGCGGTGATTTGATCGTTGGCATCCACATCCGAGACCACGATGGCACCCAGGGCGACGGGCGAGCCTTGATCTTCTGTGAATCCGTTCGATTGATCGGTATTGGTCGCCGTGGTGGGATCATTCAATCCCTGGATTTTCAAGTCCACGAACGCGGGCGTCCCAATGCCATTGTCGTCTGAGACCGCATACTGGAACAAAAAGTCTTGAGTCTGGCCATGCTGTAATGACTGCAGCAGCGGCAATTTGGTCGCATCAAATTCGAACGACCCATCTGCCGCCATCAGAAATGCCGGGTCAGTTCCCACCTGAATCGCAGAACGGGTTCCCGTGCCTGCCGGATCATTGGCCAGGACGCCACCTGCGGCATCCTGGTGGAAGTCGGAATCCTCATCCAAACCAGGAACGTTTTGATAGACATCGTTAACTGCCACGACAGTCAACGTGGTCAGCAATGCGCGCTGTTCGAGGCCCTCCGCGGCTTGAGTGGCCTGACCCGCCGCCTTCGACTGTTGCAAGCGAGTTCGCGAGGGCAGCTTCTTGCCAAAAAATTTGCCATGCAGGGCGGTGAGCCAGGAAGTAATGACCACAGCGAGAACTCCTACGAACAAGAAAACACGCAGATAGATAGAAAGGTGGGACGCAACTCAGACACAACCAAAGGCGATCTGGCCTGGCCATTGAGCAGTTCCGCGTGGCCCGGAAACGAAGCTACTGGCCCTCGCCTGGCTCTTTTTCAAGCTCCTTAAAACTGGATGAGCTTGTACTGAGCGAAATGGCTATGTGCTGCTGACTGGCAATTCAGGAAGGCAATTGAAGGACTGGACACCGACAGACAAATCAAGACTTGCGACCGGTGCATCTCTTCCCGCTCATCAGGACGGTTCGAGCGATACGCAAACTTCCTGACGTGAAAACCTCGGTCTCAACCGAATACTCGACATGGTCAACTCGACCGCTTGAACCATTCAAGTCGACCAAGTCGGCATCATCGTTAAAGCAGGTAAAACTGTTGTTACGATGCAAATGTACAATTCGAGACACCAGTGGCGTACCATTGGCGCATGATTGATGCGAAACAACAGATCGATTGAGGAGAGGTTTTCCGGAGGACTCGCAGAGATGCAAATTGTTGATGGGGACGGGGCGGATTAATAATCCGATTTCCCAAATGCGGCAAGCTCAACTTGACACAAAAATGCGAAGATACCCCGGAATTCATGAGATTTACCCGGCGTCTTCAATCGAGGTGAAACACTTCAAAAATAAGGCTTCGAGCCAGACAATCCGCCGGGCGGAGCGGCTGGAACCTATCGCCAACTGTTGATTTGTTTGTATGATGTGACAGCGCTCTGTCAGGTTTTGGTCGCCCCGATTCTCAGGAGGTTATTGATGTCACGAGATTCAAACCATCTCAATCGCCGCGAACTGATGCAGACGTCCTTGCTGGCTGCGCTCGGTGCTGGATTGAACATCGATTCTGCAGTGGATGCAGCGTCTCAGACACTGGAAATTACCACGTTTCAAGTGGATGCTACGCCGCCTATCGGGCACCCCTGTTGCGGTGGTTGGATCACGCCAATACAAGTTGTCGATGACAGGCAATTGGGGCTTGGGCTGATCTTACGCGGTGCGGGAGCCCCAGTCGTAATCCTGGCTGTCGATTGGACGGGCATCTTAAATGAATCGCACCTGCAGTTGCGAACGGCGATTGCCGAGGCTGTCGGAACAAAGCCTGATCGTGTCGCGATCCAATGCGTCCATCCGCATAACGCCCCATTTGCCGATCAGCAGGCGGAAAAGTTGCTGGCGTCAGCTCCAGGTGAACCACCCCATACTCTCAATATCGAATTTTTCAACAAATTCACCCTCTCCGCGGCAGCGGCAGCGAAGGCCAGTCTGGATCATTTTCAGCCACTGACACATGTCGGTATCGGTCAGGCTAAGGTTGACCAGGTTGCGGCGAATCGCCGGATCAAAGGACCGGACGGCAAGCTGCGGGCAATGCGGGGCAGCGCCTGTAACGACGAAAAACTGCGTGCAGAACCAGAGGGGCTGATCGATCCATTTCTGAAAACGGTCAGTTTTTGGAATGGCGACAAAGCCGTCGCCGCCCTGCATTATTACGCCTGCCATCCAATGAGCTATTACGGAGACGGGCGTGCAACTCCCGATTTCTGCGGGTTGGCGCGCGAGAAACGTCGCGCTGATGATCCGCAGGTCATGCAGATCTATTTCGATGGCTGTGGAGGCAATATCGCTGCTGGCAAATACAACGACGGTTCCAAGGAACAACGGCCCATTTTGCGCGACAAGATCTACACGGCCATGGTCGCCGCCTGGAAGGCAACAGAAAAACATCCTCTCACGCAATATGTCTGGCGAACGGAACCAGTTACCCTTCCGCCTCGCTCAGAGCCCGCTTATTCGATGGAAACTCAGCGAAAAGCTCTCATGGATGCGAATGTCGCCAAGCCTTATCGCGGCCGCGCCTCCATGATTATCGCCTGGCTGGAGCGGCAGAGCCGTCCGATTGACATCACTTGCCTCGACCTGGGGCCAGCAAAGATCGTGCATTTGCCGGGTGAACCATTCATTGAATATCAATTGCAAGCTCAACGGGCGAAGCCTCAGGGTTTCGTTTGTGTGGCCGGTTATGGTGACGGTGGGACATGGTACATTCCGACCGCGGCGGCCTATCCGGAAGGCGGATATGAGGTCTCAGTGGCATTTGTCGGACCGGCGAGTGAAGCGATCATCAATCAAGCGGTTGAAAAGGTGCTGGGCTGAAGCGGAATCATTTTGACTCATCCTCGTAGCTGAATTCGTGAGACTTCGGGGCGCATCTGGAGTCGCCCAAATTCTTTCGAATTTGGTTACGACAGGCGTCAAAAAAGTATTCGGAACCGGACGTTGGCGCGTTCCGGTTGATTGTGTCATTCACTTTTACACGGCCCACCATTCGGTTCGCATAAACAGATGTCGAAATCTTCGTGAAGTCGTGATATACTCGCGGTCTGGTTGCAATAGCGGGCAGCGGAGTCGCGGTCACGTACCAAGGTATCGAACCAAATATCACGTCACGGCTAATCAAGTGCGGCGTGCAATGCCTTTAAGGCAATCATGCCCCGCCACAAAATAGATCAAGCAAAGGGAAAGAAAACATGGCCGCCGACCCCCAAAAGCTGAAGATGGTCAAGGATCTGGGCCGACCCGAGATTTGTTTTTCGGTGGCCCGAGTCCCGAATACAAGTCGGCTGTTCTATGGTGCTTCGGATGCCAAGGTCTACCACGTGGACTTCGCTGCGGAGAAACTCGAACCGCAAGCGATGGAAGGACACTCCAGCTACGTCAGCCGAGTTGCGTTGGCGGGAAATCCTCTCGTTTCCGGAAGTTATGATTGCAGCCTGATCTGGTGGAATTCGGAAACCCGCCAAGTCGTCAAGAAAGTCGAAAATGCCCATTCCAAGTGGATCCGCAATTTGGTCGCGACTCCTGATGGGAAATACTTCATCAGTGTTGCTGACGATATGCTTGCGAAAGTATGGAACGCCGCAACCGGGGATCTCGTTCATACGCTGGTCGACCATCAGGCGTTGACTCCGCAGCATTATCCGAGCATGCTGTTCGCCTGTAACACATCCGCCGATAGTTCGCTACTGGTCACAGGCGATAAAGTTGGTCACGTTGTGATTTGGGAATTGGCCACCGGAAAGAAGCTGGGCTCCGTGGAAGCCACCGGCTTGTACACATGGGATCCATCTCAACGGCGGCATTCGATTGGTGGAGTGCGAAGTGTTGCCTTTTCACCTGACAATAAACTGGTCGCCGCGGGCGGAATCGGAAAGATTGGCAATGTCGATCATCTTGATGGTCCCTCGCGGTTAGAAGTTTTCGATTGGAAAGAGAACAAGAAGCTGTATGAAACCGAGGACACGAAGTTCAAGGGACTGATTGAGCGAATTGCGTTCGAACCGCAAAACCAATGGCTGGTCGCGGCGGGCGGAGATCATGCGGGCTTCATCAATTTCTATACGCCGGCGGACGGAAAAATCATCAAGCAGGAGAAGTTCCCCACGCACATTCATTCGTTCGTTCTGAATGAAGGAAACGATACACTATTCCTGGCGGGGCACGGCAAAGTCTCGCGCTGGGAATTCAAAGCCGAAGGCACAGCGTGAAGTAACGGCGAGGGAATAGACAACCGCCCCCATGACTCGTCGAGAATTGCTGAGACGCATTCATGTGCCCCACAAAGGCGACTCCCGGCTGAGCCCTATTTCTGATACGATCAATCTGAAAGTCCGCGTCCCACAGGGAAACACCAGATTGGATTGGCAAAGTGCGAACTCCAGGTCGCCAAGCTCATTAGCACTTGGGTGAATTTGTGTGCTGGTGGAGTTAATTGTCTCAAACTCTGGCGAGATGGCGACATCCATCGGGACGTCGTCTGTGACGTGGAATTCGTAAGATTGAGGCTGCTGATCGTGACTGAAACTGCTCGTGAAGTGCTTGCTTCCCCAACTCCCTTGGCCCCCACTTTTGAGGCTTTAGTCGCCTCACGCAAAGAGTGGCTCGCCGACGTTTTGAAGTCTTGGTGCCAGCGAGCCCCCCGCGCGGCATTGCGACTCGCGGAACTGGAATGGACGGACATCGCCGGCAAGATCTCGGCGGAAAAATCGCTGTGGGCCTGGGCCTGGGGACGCTTCCCCGATCTCGTACACTCCGAACTGAACAGCATTGACGAATCGTCAGCGGTAACTGTGGTACTTAAGAATGGTGAGCAAATCACCGGCTACCCCGACGCGCGTCAAAGCGAACAGGGACAACTTGTCCTGGTGTGCCGAGACCCCCAGACAGGCAGATCCCAGGACGCGGGACCATTCTCGATCGATTCAATTGACCGAGT
>JAQGHT010001114.1 GCA_028291565.1 Planctomycetaceae bacterium
CTGATACCCGACGGTAGATGCGGAATCATCAAGGGCAGTTTGTGAACTTCCCATCCACGGGGTGGTAGAAAGCACCCTGCGGAGACATCATAGACCGGCATCCAGCCTTTGTTGGCGACCGAAAAATGCCCGGTGAGAATTTGTCCCACGGTGATTCGTGCGGGAAAGCCCCCAGTGACTTCCAATTTCGCCCAACGGAACATGGATCCCATCGCTGACGTGACGACAATCAACGCCAGTAAAGCAATGAAGATCTGATACATCGGAACTTCGACCGATACCGCTCCGATAAGAAATGCCAGGGAAAATCCGGCGATCAGCGCCTTGCCGCCGACGGTGAACGGATACAGCCAAATGCCAAATACCATGGCCCGCCAAAGCGGCGAACTGCCAGGCGAAAGAAATTGAAACCGCCGATCAGGCGTAAAAAATTGCTCGTCGAATTGCAGGCGGCCATAATTTCGGCCGGTCAGCAAGGCATGGATGTAAGCCCAGGCAAGTTTCAAGAATCGCATCATGGCCTCATGGGGGTACCTATATCGCGAGGCACTCGGTATCGAGGTTCTTCGAGGCGAAGGTCCCGAACACGTTCAGTTAATGCGCACCAAATCACTTTTCCCATTCGCAAATATAATTCGTTCTACTCCCACCAATGAAATCGTTCCACTCCTTTTTAAAAGCGATGAGGTGATGTGCTGTCCCGTTATCGCCATTAAATTGGTTTGGTAAGTTGAATTTTGTGTTTCCGACGATCCACCGCCAGTCACCTTCAGTTTCTTCATCGGTTGCACCAGCCCATGCGCTTTCCTGACCACTTAATGCCAGGACAAATTCAGATTCTTGAGGGCTCTCGCAACATACCAGGTGCCCTCCCATTTCTTCGCAGCGTCGTTTAGCCACATGCCATGTCGCTTGGTCTACAATCAAAGCATATTCATGACCGCCGAATTTCACGACGTTTTTAGGTTTGGGCCGGACTGTACCATCCTTCTCGGCGGCGGCGACCTTTTCGCGAAGCTCCGCCAAAGTATCAAATTCTCCGGCCTTGGTCGCCTCGGAAAGGATTGCTCGTAGTCCCTTGATGCGGTCGATATTGGCCTTTTGAATTGCGAAGAATTTCGTATTGTCCGCTTTCGTCGTGGCGGAAGTGTAAGCTTCCTCAACCGTCGCGACGCGCTTCGCAAATTTCTCAGAAAGTGGCACGGCGGCGATGGCGAAAGTAAGAAAGGACGCAAAAAGAACGACCTTGAATCGCATGAAACACCTTTCGGAACACAGACTCGTTGATACGCCGATCCTAATCCTATGTCCTATGCGAGTACTTCGGCCAAAGCGACCAGCCGACTCTTTTCCTTTAGGGATTTCGCCCCCGCGTAGATCATCGCAGTGACTTCCAGGATCTCCTGGTGCGGCACGGGTTCGACTCGAGTTCGAACCATGTCGCGGAAGACTCGAGCCATGTTAAACATCTCGTAATGATGCCCCATTCGGAAACTCCCTTCGATCGCCGGGGAGAAGCGGTAGACTTCCTTGGCGAAATGGACGCTGGTCTCGTTGTATTTGCCGCTCAAATCAGGCCGGCCGTACCAGAGTTCGGCCGGTGGCCGATCGGGGTAAACAACCAGTCCGTGAGCGGAATTGCCGCGCGCGTAAAGGCTGACTGCCTCGACCCCGGCACCAAGTAAAGTCATCACCATCCAGCAAGGATGCTGACCGTAAATGAACCAGCTCTCTGGTGAATATCCACCCCCCATGCTGGCAATGATGTATTGGATCTCTCCCAGTTGGCCTTCCGCGATGAGTCGCCGGACTTCTTCGACCCCCCATTCGTAGCGGAAAATGCTGCCCGACATGAGCGGTGCTTTGTGTTGCTTCGCAAAATCCAGGATTTTCCGAGTCCCCTGGACTGTTTCGCCGATCGGCTTATCGCAGAATGTCGGCAGGCCCTTTGCGAGTGCCGGAGCAATCAGGTCGAAATGGTCGTCTCCTGTTCCAGAAGCGTCGCCAAGCCACACCGCGTCGACTTCTTGAGCCATTTTTTCCAATGAGGTGCAGACTTGAACGCCGGGAAAAGAGTCGGCGAACAGTTTCGCGATTTCGGGATCGGCTTCGTAGTAGTGCGTAATTCGCGTGTCGGGAAAAGGCAGCATTCCGAAATTGCACGTGGGATTGCGCACGATCGTTTCGAAATACTTCTGATTGCCCGGATCCAAATGTTTCTGGGCGGTAGGCATGTCAATTGTTGGATGCAGATATTGGGCGAAGTGCCAGGTATGGCCGTTGATCCGTTGCGGCTTGCCTTTGATCCGTGCCGAGATGACACCAACCCGCCAGGCTTTGCCATCGGGAGGTGTGCCTGGAGTCGCAGCCGCAGGTTGCTCGGCCTGGGCAGTCGCCATTGAGGTTGCTGCAGCCCCCAGAGCTGCCAACTGAGTTGCTGAATGAATCATCCAATCTCTTCGATTCTCTGCCATCTGCTGGCTCCATTAAAAAAGACTTGAATATGCTGGCTGTTGCCCCGGCGAAGCAGGTCTGACGAGGGCTGAACTAAGACATTTCCGATTCACTCAGCGGCAACCGCACGTCACGCCTGAAACTCGACATGTTTGAGCTGTTCCCGCAGACCTTGCATGGGAGGGCTACCGCGAATCCATCGCAATCAGAAGTGTAAGGGGGAATCCGACGACAAGAAAGGCATCAGCCTCCAGACATGTGTCGGATATGCCCTTGTCGAAATTCCGCGGCTATCATTTTTTGCATTCTTACGGAAGGTGAAGAGCGCTCGCCGATTGATTGATTTCGCGCACGGCTTTCAAGGCGCGAATCCGCTCTTATGGCCCAGTCACTATCCCTGTTGCCTGGAATTCCAACTTTCCGCGTAGTGCAGGGGCAAGTGAACGATCCCGGCAAGGGGATCCGTAAAACGTTTCGAATTCACATCAGAGATGTCTGAATTTGGCACTACGTGGATGTAGTGCCAAAGCACGTTGTCTGACAATCCGCAATGTGAGGGTTCCTTTACTTGCGAATTATTAAGAAACTTTGGGTCTGTCCTGAAAAAATAACATCGATTGACACTTCTTGGAATGAAAATCAAGATCAACAGCGAAAATAACGACAAGTTCAGGCCCAAAACCAACGGAGCGATTAATCTTACGTTCACGACACAACTCTCGAAATCAGCGTTACGCCTTGTGTCGCATACTGAACAAAAAAACCGACCGTCTCCCATAAGATTAGATGTCTAAAGTTCTCGCTGGCGTGTCTCCCGCTGGAATGGTATTATCCGCGAAATTCAGATTTGCTCATTGGCGCTCACCATGACTTAATGACATGCCATCTACACACACTAATCTTGATGCTACCACCGTGGTTTTAACTTTGACCGTCGCCGAACGAACGGCGCTGGTCGACCGAGTTTCGGATTTACCGAGACCGTTGCTGGACTTGTTGCAACAGAAATTTGTCCGGCGAGATCGAATTCGAGTCAGTCCTCATGATCTTGAATTGCTCGACGAGCAATTGAGCAGACCCTTGGGCAGGTCCGTGCCTCTGGAAACGCGACAGTTGCTGAAGAACGTTCACGAGCAGGTCGTCGACGAACTGAATCTGTTAAATGCGAGAACTTCATCGGTCGCAATTGATAATGCCGCACACACGTTGTTTCTGAAATGCGCCAAGAACAAGACGGAACCGACGCTGCAGGCCGCCGATGAGTTATTGTCAAAGCTGCGCGCACTTCCACTCCGGCTACGCGGCTTTAAGCCGACAGCGTCCGAGAAACGCCTGTTACGGCGCTTTGACCTCCCTGTTGAGACTTTGTCGCGGGTGAATTCCGCGAATCCATCCTTGAATCTCTCAGACGTTTTGGTCATCCTGTCGGTTCGTTATCGACTGGATCGTTTAACGCAGGCGGTGATGATCGCGGAGTTGTTGGATTTGCGACGCAGGATCATGGAATATCTGGATCAAGAGTCTCGACGGACAATTGAAATCAATCGCAAACGATCCCTGAAAACACAGCAAGAGTGGCGTCGTAAGAGCACCAATCAGGATGCATAGTGAACATGTCGCCGCTTCTTCGTCATTGAGGCAACGCATGCTTGTTGCCGCTTTGATTGTGGGATCGGCGATCATCGGAGTGTTGTCGGTCAAGCGGATCGTCAATGGTAACGCCGATCTCAGTGGGAACTATCGGATCTGGCGTGCTAATCTCTCGGAATCGACCCAACCTGGCCGCCACTTGAACGCGGATACGGGGATGCAGGATCCCGATTCTTACCCGCCGATTACTTACGCGTTGTTTGCTCCGTTGGCCACCGTCCCGCTTCCGTTGCTTGCAGCGCTGTGGTATGTGATGAATCTGGCCTGCACGGTCTTTCTGTGGCAGTCGCTGTCGGTCATGCTCAGTGAACTGCCGCACCCAGACTCCAAGGATTTGTCAGCTCGGTCGACGAGCGGATTGATCCCTTCTATTGACGCGCGCCCCGGTGGGGAACTGTCCGGCGAACAATCTGACTATACGGGATGTTATGTGGCTGCAAGGCCAGGCACGGCCAGCTGGATTTCGCGCTCGCTGACTGATGTTCGGATCCTGAAGCTTGCATCGCTCGCCATCCTGCCCGCCTGGATCAGCACCTTGCTGATCGGACAACACACGCTGCTGCAAATGTCACTCGTGGTTGCTGCGACTCGCACAGATGTCCGCCGTGTGACGGGCTCTTTGAAAGCCGCCACGTTGCTGGCCCTGGCCATCGTGATGAAAATCCTGCCAGTCGTATTCTTGTTGCCCTATGTCATCCGTCGACAATTCGTCGTCCTGTTATTCACTGCGGTCATCGGCTGCGGTCTTGTCTTCGGACTGGGAAGTCTTTTTTTTGGAATTCAAAAGAATTGCGAATTCCAGTCGCGATGGCTGCAGTTCGCTGCTCGTGGACCGGAAAACCGACCGCCAGACCCTCGAGACCCGAACACTTTGCGCGGCTCGCTACGCGACAAGAATCAATCGATTGAAGCCGTCCTCGCGAGACTGCTCATGGACATCCCAATTCACCAGCGTGACGCAGCTGCGCCCCGAGTGAATTTGGCTGCGGTCGAGGCCTCGGCCTGGCGCATTTGTTCGAGTGGGCTGGTCGCGATGTGCCTGCTGATTGGCATTTTAACCCTGGTTCGCAGTCATTGGGTGAACATGCCGCGAACGCTGTCTGAGACAGGGCATCTGGAGCATGAACCCACGCCGGCTGTTGATTCGTTAAAGCGTCTGGATTCCGATCTGGGACGGCTCGCGATTCTGAGCCTGATACAGTTGTTTATCTCGCCTGTGGTCTGGTCACACTATTACGTCTGGCTAGTTCTTCCGTTGGCGTTCGTGTTATCCGAAGTGAGGCTGGGACGGCGAAACGGAATTGGAATCTATGCGGTTTGGCTCGTTCTGATTCCAACGCTTGGTTTTGAACGTTGTCGGGCCGTCGGCGTGCAGTTGTGGGTGAATCTGGCGATTTATGCCTGGATCTGCTGGCCGGCGTTTTTTGCTCGCGGGCAACTCCGTGG
Organism: Planctomycetaceae bacterium; assembly: GCA_028291565.1. Taxonomy (GTDB): domain Bacteria; phylum Planctomycetota; class Planctomycetia; order Planctomycetales; family Planctomycetaceae; genus JAKFVC01. The sequence continues at coordinate 5,551 of JAQGHT010001114.1, forward strand.
TGGATGATTGTAGCCATTTTCATACGTCCACCGCAGTTCTATTCGCATTTTTCAAGTAACCGGTCACGCCATACCATGCCTAGTCCCGAACTGACTTTGAGCCTGTTTCTACGACTTGCGGTTGTCTCGCACGAGCGCGGCCAAATGCTGCCGAGGAATAAGTTTCTCATTCTCGCGGGCGCTGCCGCATGTACCGCAGCCTGGCTGCCAGTTGCGGTACGGTGTCGCGAACTGGTGCTGGGAAACAACGCGGCGCACATGTTGCACCGTTTCGAAACGTTTCCCGACGCGCTGCGGTCCGGTGAGTTTCAAGTTTATTTGAAACAATTAGGGAAATTCTGCTCGATTGAACGCGCGGAACATTTGCTCGATTCGCAGGGCGTAGACTCGGCGGTCCTGTCTGAGGCAGACGCAATTCAAATCTTGGATCAACTTGCCTGAAATTGTCAGCGGAAATCCCGGGATTGATTGCCGACTTCCGAGAGCAGATCAGTAAGATCCTCCATCCGGTCGACCAGGACGTGGGCGATGCCGTCTTTGCGTTGCAGCATGCCTTGTACGATCAACGCCGAGGCTTGCCGGGCGATGCGGTGGAAACGTTCCCAGACGTCGACTCTGACGATCAAATTGGCAGTGCCGGTTTCATCTTCCAAGGTCATGAAGGTGATGCCTTTGGCTGTGCTGGGGCGCTGTCGTAATAGCACTAATCCCGCCACCTTGTAGCGGCGGTCCGATTCGGCTGTCAAAAGTTGCTCAGACGGGATGACTCGACGGCGGCTCAGTTCGCCGCGAATGAAACTCATGGGATGCTGCCGCAATGAGAGGCCCGTGGTGCGGTAGTCGGCGATGACCTGCTGCTGGACCGTCATTGTGGGGAGCGCAGCCGTGGGCTCGGGGTCGTCAATTTCTTCATAGAGAACCGTCGGTTCCTGGTCTGGCAGCGATTTCCAGAAGGCCGTGCGACGAGATTCTCCCAGGGAACGAAACGCATCCGCGTCCGACAATAACGCGAGAATCGCGGGACTGAACTGCGTTCGGCGAACAAACTCGTCATAAGAAGTGAAACGATCTACGCGCCGGCAGGCAAGAATCCGCTCGGCCGTTGCCCGGCTCAGGCCGTTCAACATCCGCCAGCCCAGACGAATGGACCAGGAAACGCGGCCGCGGTGACTCAGCTTTTCGAGCGTGCAATCCCAGTCACTCGCGTTGATGTCCACCGGGCGCACTTCAACCCCGTGCCGACGCGCGTCGGTGACCAGTTGCGAAGGAGCATAAAATCCCATCGGCTGGCTATTGATCAACGAGGCCGTGAACGCCGCCGGATGATAGCATTTCAGCCACGCGGAAGCGTACACCAACAGGGCGAAACTCGCGGCGTGGGATTCCGGAAAACCATACTCGCCGAAGCCACGAATCTGATTGAACAGTTGCTCGGCGAACTCGACGGTATACCCGTTGGTCAGCATGCCTTCGGTCAGCTTCTGATGAAACTTATCGATGACCCCGGTCTTTCGCCAGGCCCCCATTGCCCGCCGGAGCTGATCGGCTTCACCGGGGGTGAAACCCGCCGCGACCACCGCCAGTTTCATCGCCTGCTCCTGAAAAATGGGGACGCCTAGCGTTTTCTGCAGCACTTTCCGTACGGCCTCACTCGGAAATGTGACAGGTTCCTCCCTGGCTCGGCGTTTCAGATAGGGGTGCACCATATTGCCTTGAATCGGCCCCGGCCGCACGATTGCGACTTCAATCACCAGGTCGTACCACTCACGTGGTTTCAGCCGGGGCAGCATGCTCATCTGAGCCCGGCTTTCGATCTGAAACACGCCAATCGTGTCGGCCTGGCAGATCATGTCGTACACCACGGGATCTTCCGCCGGAATGGTCGCCAGAGTCAGAATGCGATGGGTGTAATGCCGCAACATATCAAAGCATTTGCGGATCGCAGTCAGCATTCCCAGAGCCAGGCAATCGACTTTGAGAATTCCCAGGACATCAAGATCATCTTTGTCCCATTCGATAACTGTGCGGCCCGGCATGGAGGCATTCTCGATCGGGACCAGCTCACACAGTTTGCCCTGCGTGATCACCATCCCGCCGACATGTTGCGAAAGATGCCTCGGAAAGCCCAGAATTTCCTTCACCAGTGCCATCAACTGCTGGGCAATGCGGGATGTGGGATCAAATCCGGATTCGCGGAAACGTTCAGACATCAGGACGTTATCCCGCACATGATCGACCCCTTTCGCCAATGCGTCGACTCGATCCAATGATAAGCCGAGTGCTTTGCCGACATCCCGAATCGCCGAACGAGGCCGATAGGTAATGACCTCGGCCGTCATGCCGGCGCGGTCGCGGCCGTACTTTTCGTAAATGTACTGGATGACCTCTTCGCGGCGTTCATGCTCGAAATCGATGTCAATATCCGGAGCTTCGTTCCGTTCCTTACTGATGAACCGTTCGAACAGGACATCGACGCGGTCCGGGTCGACCTCGGTGACTCCCAGACAAAAACAGACGGCGGAATTGGCTGCGGAACCTCGGCCCTGACACAGAATGCCTCGGCTGCGAGCGAATTTTACGAGATCATAGACCGTCAGGAAGTATGCGGCGTAATGCAATTCTTCGATCAACTTCAATTCGTGTTCGATCAGCAGCTGAACGTGATGCGGCGTGCCGCGCGGATAACGGTCGCGCTCTCCAGACGTGGTAAGGCGTCTCAGGTATTTCAGCGGGGGTTCACCATCAGGGCAGATCTCTTCGGGATATTCATAACGCAATTCATCCAGGGAAAAGGTACAGCGGCCCGCGACTTCCAAGGTCCGGGTGACGGCAGCCGGCACCGCGGCGAACAGGGTTCGCATTTCGTCCGCCGACTTGAGATAACGTTCCCCATTGGGAAATCGATGGGGACCAAGTTCCGCCACGGTGCAACCAAGCCGGATGGCTGTCAAAACATCCTGCAAGGGACGTCGCTCGGGAACGTGATAATAGACGCCATTTGTCGCGACCAGCGGCAATCGAGCCTGTTGCGCGACCTGCTGGAATTTTCGCAGGAGCGCCGCATCACGCGGTCCGCGGTGTAATTCGGCCAGGACGTAGCAACGATCTCCGAAGGCCTCCCGCCAGCGCGGTAACTGTCCGGCTTGCTGCTCCAGGTTGGCGATGTCCAAGACGGCGCACGCCAGCAAACCGGCCGCATGCTCGGCGACATCCGCAAAAGAGAGAACACATTCCCCTTTCGGAGCCTGGCGCCGGCCTCGAGTCAGGAGTTGGCATAAACGTCCATAGGCAATCCGATCCGTGGCCAGCAGCACCGCTCCCGAGTGTTGTTGCGGCGTGACTTCCGCCCCAATCAGCAGCTTAAAGCCTGCCGGTTTCGCTGCCGCGTGAGCTCGCACGACACCTGCCAGGCTGTTTCGATCGGTGATCGCCAATGCCGCCAGCCCCAGTTCGGCAGCCCGCAGAACCAATTCATCGGGATGCGAGGCACCTTCCAGAAACGAGTAATTCGTCCGGCAGCGTAGTTCCGCATAGGGCGTGGGGGTACCGCGCC
>JAQGHT010000976.1 GCA_028291565.1 Planctomycetaceae bacterium
AGTACGATCTGGCGAAAGGGATTCGCGCCGTGTCCGGTGGGGATGCCTCACGTCTGCCGCCGATGATCCACCACCTGACTTCGCGGTTAGGTGATCCATCAAGCTGGCCGCGCGACCCTGATACGGTGTTATTGGCACTGGATCGGCTCGTCGAACGCGCACTCCTGGAAAGCGATCCTGCTCAGCGGAAAAGCCTGGGCATGATTTTGGACTATATTCAGTACGTCGTACCGTCCGGCGACATCAACTCAATGACACGAGGGCAAGGAACAAACCTGGTGCGTTTGTTGAGCTGGGCGCAGAATCCCTACATCAAACGCGTCAACATGGCATTCTGTTTGATCGCGGATCGATTGGCCGAAGTGAATGATCGCCTCGTACAAAGTTCACACGTTGCAACCATCGAGATTCCTTTGCCCGAACGGGATGAACGGCAGCAGTTTTGTGAATGGATGTTTCGATCGCCGGAATTCTCGAACCTCGTCGATTTTACGCCCGCACAATTGGCCGATCTGTCCAACGGGTTAAGCCTGACGAGCCTGCAGGTGCTGTTGACTCAAGGAAAGAAGCAGGCGGCGAGGGTCGATCAACAGCGATTCAAGCAACTCAAGAAGACTCTGATCGAACGGCAGTGTCACGGACTCGTCGAGTTCGTTGAACCGCTTCACACGCTGGATTTGGTCGTCGGGCAACAGGCGGCCAAGGAGCGGCTGAAACAGGATGCGGAACTGATCCTCAAGGGACAACTCGATGCGGCTCCAATGGGCTATTTGTTTTGTGGGCCAGTAGGAACGGGCAAGACATTTCTAGCCGAATGCTACGCCGGTTCGATTGGCATTCCATGCGTCAAGCTGCGAAATTTTCGATCGAAGTTTGTAGGCGAGACCGAAGCCAACCTGGAACGCGTGTTGAATGTGTTGCGTTCGTTGGGGCCGGTCGTCGTGTTAATCGACGAAGCGGACGCGGTACTGGGCACTCGGGAAGCCGACGGTGATTCGGGAACTTCCAGCCGCGTGTTCGGCATGATTGCCAGTCAGATGGGGGATACTCAATACCGAGGCCAGATCATCTGGGTCTTGATGACCAGCCGGCCCGAACTTCTGCCTATTGATCTGAAACGGCAGGGGCGATGCGAAGTGCACATCCCCATGTTTTATCCGCAGGATGAAACCGAAGTCAAAGAAATGTTTCGGATCCTGGCAAAAAAGAATAAGGTCAAACTGGCCGAAGACGCCCTGCCCTCGGTCAAGGCGGATCGCTTCTTGAGCGGGGCGGATATCGAAGGAGTTGTCCTGGCGGCCAAACGTCAGATGCTGACGAGCGGACGGCAAGAATTGACGCTGAAAGACATGGAAGCCGCATTTCAAGAATTCATTCCCTCCGCCCAGGGGTTAGAGAAAGAGTCACAAGAGCTGGCAGCGGTGTTGGAATGCACACAGTTGAGCTTTCTACCACCACATTGGCGAGACAAGGTGCTGGCGCCGAACGGACGAAGTCAGTTGCAGGAACGCATGGCGGCCCTGCGTTCGTTGTTAAAAGATTGATTCATTGAAGAATTCCGGAGCAAGCCATGAGCAATACTTCCCCCTCGTCCGCAAAACGAGTCAACTGGTTCGACGAACAGACCCAGATTCCAATCATCGATCAACACGCCCGTCAGTTAACGACATTCATGGACGCTCTGGCTGACGGAAAAGTCGACGCTCAGGAGATCAAGTCACAGGAAGCTCGAGTCTATCAATTGATGAAAGAGATTGAGCCGCAGCTCGACGACGCGCTGCATGCCAAGATCACCAGTCTGTTGTGCGAACTGACGGCTTACGACTTGATGAACATGCTATATCTGGCGGAACAATCGCGACCCAAGACGAAGTTTCGCGGGTAGCGAGTGCATTGTCACAGCTTAAATCTGGGATCGGGTGCAACACTATACCGTTAAGGATTTGCGCAGCAATAAGTGCCGTAGGATGGGCACTCTTGCCCGTCGATGACCTGAAAGGCAGTAAGCAACTTCCGACAGTTATTGATGCGCCGATCCTAACTCTCTTACGAAAGTCCAGGAGAAGAAATCTTAGCCACATATGAACACAGATGAAACACAGATTTTCATTCGGCACACAAGTGATGCGCCCAGAATCTGCCGATGTCATGTGAAAAATAATTTAATCGTCATTGGGGTCTGAGATGCCTCAATTCTAATTTCCGGCCGCAAAGATCTTTACAATCTGTGTGTCATCTGTGTGTCATCTGTGTGTCATCTGTGTCTATCTGTGGCTAAAACCGCATTTTGCTGTTCCTGTCGTGGAGGGTTAACAGCGTAGGGAGCCACTGGCTAGGCAGCGCTGATTTGGATTCACGCTTCCCAATCAAGCACTGGCACGGCAAGTGGCACCCCAAATCCAGCCTGTGACAAAGCTCTAGTCCTGTTTTAGTGTGAGGATTCAACATGATGCAAACCAATTTGCGGACCGCGGCTCCAGTCGAGAGCGGTTACCACCGTGACTGGCCACCGCTTTGGATTTGCATCCTGTGCGTGGCTCTTCTGTCTGGTTGCGGTGCGAAACAAAGTCCGCCTCCGCGTCACGTTCAGATTTCGTCGCCGGGGCACCAGCATCCCAATGGTTCCCTCCTACCG
>JAQGHT010001002.1 GCA_028291565.1 Planctomycetaceae bacterium
CTTAACGACCGATTACAGTCGTGAAGCAGTGGCACGTCACTAGCGCGCAGGATGAGATGATTCCTGTTCAAGCAGAACAGTTTCAAGACCTACGCTCGGGTTTTTAATTTGCAGTGGATAAATCCAAGCTCTGCGTCTCCTTAAAATCTAGACGAAATCGCGATCAAACTTCCGCCTGAATGCAACCACCAGCGAGATCAACGGCACTGATTACCCACTTGAAGATTGTGACTACGCCGCGTCCGACACGAATCTCAAGAGCATGTGCCGAGAGCCTTTTTGCGGGGTTTCCCTCACTTCGAATTCACGGGAGAGAGGGGTCTCGCCCTTGTTCGATGAATTGACGCCAAGTAGACTTGCTGAAAACCATTCGTCATCGAAGGTGTTTCAGATTCAAGCTCTGACGAAACTCTACCACATCACTGGGATAGATCAGGGCGACGCGCCTGTTCGGCAACAGACCCAGTTCCAATCGTGATCACACCCCGGCAGGCTCCGGGGAGCTGAATTGTCCGAGTATTTCAAGTTTCACCAGGTTCCACTTGCAAGAGGAGTCCATGATGTTGAGTCTGCGGAAAGCATTCGCGTCAGTGGCGTTGATCATCGGCCTGTCGGCCGGGATGGTCGGCGCGGCGGAAAAGACAGCGGGTCTCGATCAGACCGGAAAGCCCGACCTGAAATCAGCCGGGGCTTTGGCGTTCGGCCCCGAAGGGGTCCTGTTTGTGGGTGATGCTCAAGGCGCCGCCTTGTTCGCAATCGGTGTTGAACCCGGCGCGAAGGCGACCTCGCCATCCGAGTTTCACGTGGAAGGCATCAACACCAAACTGGCGTCCGTTCTGGGAACGAAGCCGAACGAAATCCTGATCAATGATCTCGCGGTCCAGCCTGGCTCGGGTATCGCCTATCTCAGTGTTTCACGCGGCACTGGCCCTAACGCGGACGCCATTATTGCCAAGGTGACTCCGGCAGGGGAACTGAGTATCGTCGATCTCAGTAAAGTCCAATTCGCCAAGATTGCTCTGACCAATGTCCCCGGAGCAGACGTCGTCGACCGGCGTGGGAATTCCCCCCGTAAGGAATCCATCACCGACTTGCATTACATTGACGGTCGAGTATTCATGGCCGGACTCTCCAATGAAGAATTTGCGTCGAAATTGAGAGCCATTACATTCCCCTTTGCCTCGGCTGATCTCGGCACCAGCATTGAAATCTATCATGGTGCCCATGGCAATTTTGAAACTCGTGCTCCTGTGCGCACCTTCACGCCATTCACAGTCAATGGGGAACCACATCTGCTGGCCGCCTACACCTGTACGCCATTGGTCACGATTCCCTTGTCCCAGCTGAAAGCGGGAGCCAAACTGCGAGGCACAACCGTCGCCGAGCTCGGTAATCAAAACCGACCGCTCGACATCATTTCCTATGAAAAGGACGGACAGAATTATCTGTTGCTGGCCAATAATAATCGTGGTGTGATGAAGATCGGAACGCAAAATCTCGAGAAGCAGACTGGGATCACAAGTCCCATCAAAGGAACTGCCGGCTTGGGATACGACACCGTGAAGGATTTGAAGGGTGTCGAACATCTCGACAAACTTGGCACAACTTCAGCCTTATTGCTCGTGCGAGGCGATGATAAGAATCTGAGTTTGCAGAGCATTCCGTTGCCGTAACGCTCGCGGTGCTGATGTGAGTGAGGCATCAAAATAGGGGCCAATCGAGTGCCAGGGACTCTCACGCCACCGGGCTTGCCCCGGTGGGTCCACGGCCTTTGCACTACTTATCACGTTTCTTGAGGCCACGGGAGCGGGTTACGCGCCGTGAGCGATTTCTGTAGCCAATCTCGTGAGAGATTGGGGCGGTTCGCTCCATTTGTAGTCCGATGCCCAAGGTTTGGCAATCTCGGCCACGTGGAAATCAGCGTCCCGAAATCGCTCACGGCATGCGGGAGCCGGGGTCGGGTGTTCAAAGTTCAGATTTGGCATGCCGAATGATTGAAAGATATTAAAGACTAGTTGAAATAAACCGCCCGATGATTTCAGCCGCGGCCAAATGTGAAATTTGAAGACCCGACCCCAATTCAACGTCGTCCAATTGTCCTGGGATCGTCACAATTCGTGACATTGCCTACTACCATCGAGCATGGTGTTCCACTAGCGCATGTTCAGGATCAAGATGAACCGTTCCTTGTCACATCACCACCGAAAGTGTCTCGCGGCGCTGAGCTTGTGTGGAGTGTTCTGTATTTGGACACCCGTCGCCCATTCCGCCGAACCCGCCGTACGCGTCGTTTCGGATGCCCAAGGCCGACCGATGGCCTTCGAAGCGTTTGGCATTTCCCAAGCACAATTAGCCACGCTCGCTGCAACTGATCTCAACGAAGGTACCGGCTTGCGACTGCTGACCATCCATGTAGCGGAACCCGGCAAACCAACCAGCCAACCACCAATGCTGGGGGCCTATCAATGGCAAGGATCAGCACTCAGGTTTACTCCGAGGTATGCGCTTCGAGCCGGTTTGAATTATCGCGCCGAATTTCGTCCCGACGCGGAATTAGTGATTTCCGATTCCGTCGCGCAGGCCAACAATTACCGCGACAATACTTATCGCGGCAAGCCAGTCCGACTGGATCTTCCAATCCCCAAAGCCGCGAATGAGAAGCCGACTGAGGTAACTCAGATTTACCCGTCTGCGAATGTGCTGCCGGAGAATCAACTCAAATTCTATCTCCACTTTTCCGCTCCAATGAGCCAGCGTGAGGCCTATCAGCACCTGGAATTGCTGAAGGCGGACGGCACGCCGGTAGACCTGCCATTTCTGGAACTGGGCGAAGAGCTATGGGATGGAACGGGGACGCGACTGACATTGTTGATCGATCCGGGCCGTATCAAACAAGGGGTGAAGCCGCGTGAGGATCTGGGGCCGGCATTGGAAAGTGGGCACGACTACACCCTGGTGGTACACTCGGACTGGAATGATGCTGCAGGCAATCCGCTGAGTAAGGCCGCTCGCAAGGTGTTTCGAGCTGGACCGGCGGAACGGACCGCGCTCGATACCGCGACCTGGAAAATCACCCCGCCACGCAGTGGCACAAAAGATCCGCTGACAGTCCGTTTTCCACGTTCGCTGGATCGAGCATTGCTAGAGCGCACATTCACAGTCAAAGATTTCCGGAAGATCAGAATTCCCGGTCAAATTGCGATTTCGGATGCGGAACGTCAATGGGCGTTTCGACCAGATGCCCCTTGGGTCACCGGCACCAGTGAACTGGTCATCGACACCGTCCTGGAGGACCTCGCCGGAAATCGAATCGGACGCGCATTCGAGGTCGACCAGGACGGAACTGTTGATAAAACGGTACAAGCGGAAACGCTGATTATTCCCATAAAAATCTTGGCACCGATGTAGAAGAGGGCCCGCACCCATTACATTGCGGGCATGATCTTGGTCGGTAATACAACGTCGGGCTGCACGGTTTTTCCGGTCTCGGAAATCACTCGGAAGACCACGTTCGGCACGTCCATCGCCGCCGTGACCGCCGGTGGTGTCACAAGCAGCTCGAACGTCTCCTGACCTGGTGCCACGGCGACCGTCGGAACAGTCGATCCGGCGGGCAAATTCAAGATCTGCACCGAGATCGGCCCCGCAAATCCCGCCGTCCGTTTCAAGGTTCCGGTGAATTTTGCAGGCACTGCACTGGTCAGTGCCAGATTGGGCGCAGCGAGTTGAATCGTCACTGCATTCTGCACGGATAGTCGGAATGGCTTGGAATAGGTTGTTGCAAACACATTCTGAGCGAATGGGTGCTCAACGAGTTCCGCTTTGATCACGAAATCAAGAGTCGCCTCGGCGATGTCGGTCGGGACGGCAATCTTCAAAACGCTTCCAGTTTCCCCCGTTTCGATCGTCTGGCCGATTCCCCCGTCGACTCGAGGCTTTTGTCCTTGATTGGCATCGGCTGGATTATTCGGTCGCGGAGCCTCAGTCGACAGCAACGTCAGTCGAGCGGTTTTCGCTTTCGCTAGATCTGAGACCTTCAACTGCAAAGGCAACGCAAAATCGACACCTCGATAGATCGAACTCGGCATCGCTCCCAATTCGATTGAAGTTCCCGCAGCGCCGGTCAAACCGGCCGCGACCAAAGTTCGTTCAGAGGGTAGTAAAATCAATCGCGGATCAGCGGGTACTGTCGCGATTCGACGCAGAGCGGGATTCAGTTCGACCGACTCACCCTGAATTCGCAAATTTGCCATTGAGCCGGCCGGCACCGCCGCTCCCTGGCGTATCAACGTGATCCACGTCTTGTTACTGCCTGCTGGAATATCCGTTGGAGAAATCACAACTTGTGGATCGCCGAGAATGCTCAGTTTAATCGCTCCGTTGTATCCGGCCCGCGTCACGTCGAGTTGAGCGACCGCCGCACCGTCCTGGGCGAGTTGCACGCGGTCGGATGAAACCGTCATGGTGAAATCCGGCTGCCCTGCAGGTACCACTTTGACCCGGTATCGGAAATTGGCGCCGCCTCGTGCGCGCAGGTCTCGCACTGCGAGTTGAATCTGTGACTGATCACCAGGCACGGTGAATTCTAAGGCGGCCTCTCGTGAACCGGGATTCTCGGCACCGGCCAGGACATTGCCTTCAGGGTGTTTTAAGATTTGAATCTGCGGATCCAAAGGTGAGTCGACCGAGACGGCTGAGACCAGAAAGTTCAGCTTCTGGCCTGGCGTGACCTGAAACAGAATGACATCGCGTTCTTTCCGCTGGCTG
>JAQGHT010001008.1 GCA_028291565.1 Planctomycetaceae bacterium
GAAAGACGGCACCCGTGATGCAGGAAAGATACTCAACTTGTCCCAAAGACTGCTGAACACACAGGTCAAGGAAGGGGAAAATAAAGGCGGCTGGTCGTACAGCATCATTGATCGAATCCCGGAGAAAGCGGCAGACCGCAGCAATGCGCAGTTTGCAGTCCTGGGACTGCACGAGGCTCAAAAAGCTGGAATTCCAGTCAATCGTGACATCTGGGAATCGATCAAGGGATACTGGACCAGCCAACAAGGTCTCGATGGCGGATGGAGCTACATTGGCCGAGGCCCCGGCAGCACTGGCAGCATGACGGCGGCGGGAATTACGACTCAGGTGATCGTGGAATCGATGCTGCGGGATGAAAAGGATGTGAATCCCGATGGAACACTGAATTGTTGTGGAGAGCCCATTCGTAATGAGTCTCTGGGACGTGCTGTCAAATGGCTCGAGCAAAACTTTGCGGTCGGACGCAATCCCATTAACGGCGGTGCGATTGGAGGCACGCTTTATTATCTGTGGGGTTTGGAACGCGCTGGACGTTTCAGCGGTCACCGCTTTTTCGGTTCGCGAAACTGGTACCGTGAAGGTGCTGATTTTTTGATTCGGAACCAATTGATGAACGGCAGTTGGAATGGAACTGGACATGGAGAGGAGCCAATCGTCGCAACCTGTTTTTCGCTGTTGTTCTTGTCCAAAGGTCTGGCACCGGTTTTGATCAACAAACTGGAGTATGAGGCGACAGACGACGATGTGAAATCCCCGTCGTGGAACCGGCATCCGCAGGAAATCCGGAATTTGACGGAATCGATCACAGGTCTGCCGGGCTGGCCCAAACTGATGACATGCCAGCAATTGAGCATGAAAGACATAGCCAAACGCGGTGGCTTGGAAGATTTGATGCTTTCCCCGATCCTGTACGTGAGCGGTAATAAGGCGCCCAGATTCAAACCCCACGAAATTGAATTGCTGCGGCAGTATGTGTCGAAGGGTGGATTGATCCTTGGTGTGGCGACGTGCAAAGGGAAGGATTTTGATCAAGGCTTCCGACAATTGATCAAAGAAATGTATCCAGAAGAAAAACAGCAACTGAAGCGATTGACGGCCGAACATCCGGTTTATCGAAGCGAATACCCGATTGATCCTGAAAAGAATGAATTATGGGGCGTCGATATGGGAAATCGTACAGGCATCATTTATTCGCCTTCTGATGTGGGGTGTCTGTGGAACAAATGGTCGGCCGTCGAACCCCTGCAACGTTCTCCAGAAATGAAAACGAGGATCACCGACGCAGTACGCGTTGGTGTCAACATCGTGGTTTATGCGACGGGTCGGAAGCCCCCGAGTCCCCTTGAAAATCTTCATCCGGACACGTCAAAGCAAAAAGAGCGATAAGCTGCTTCAAACCTGATTGACGCGGAAGTGAACTTGGGCACGAACGAGTATTTTCCTTTCGGCTGTAACACCTTTGAGAACCAACGATGAACTACAAACTGTTTCTTGTGAAGATCAGTCTACTGGCGGTAATTCTCTTCCCACAGTGCGCCAGCGCACAATGGCAGCCGAGCCAACGGTATCCCGATCCGGCGGTGAGAATCATCGATCCGAGCTTCGCCAAGTACCGGCTGCCACTTGCGAAGGTGGAGAAGATCGCCTCTGGAATGCGATGGAGCGAAGGCCCGGTCTGGTTTGGAGACGGGCGCTATCTGTTGTGGAGCGACATTCCCAATAACCGCCTGATGAAATGGGACGAAGAGACGGGCGCAGTCAGCGTGTTCCGTAAACCGTCAAACAACTCAAACGGTAACACTCGAGATCGACAAGGGAGGCTGCTGACGTGCGAACATGATGCGCGGCGCGTGACACGTACCGAGTACGACGGCTCGATTACTGTCATTGCCGAAAGCTACGATGGCAAGCGCCTGAACTCGCCCAATGATGTGGTGTGCAAGTCCGATGGATCCATCTGGTTCACCGACCCGCCGTTTGGAATCCTGAGCTATTACGAAGGTCACGTGGATGCATCGGAACTGCCGACGAATGTTTATCGCTGGGATCCCGTCTCCAAGAAGCTGACCAATGTGGCCGGCGATGTCAAACGTCCCAACGGCTTGGCGTTTTCCGTGGATGAGTCCAAACTTTACATTGTCGAGGCCGGGGTCACACCACGTGTGATCCGAGTGTTCGACGTGACTGGCAACGGCACCAAACTGGAAGGCGGACGCATTCTCGTCACGGCCGAGGAAGACGGCACTCCTGACGGTTTGCGGGTTGATGTAGATGGCAACCTATGGGTCGGTTGGGGGATGGGCAAAGAGGGCCTGGACGGTGTCTCGATATTCAATCCCGAAGGGAAGTTGATTGGCCGCATTGATCTTCCCGAACGATGTGCGAATCTGTGCTTCGGAGGCCGGCATCGCAACCGGCTGTTCATGTGCGGGAGCACCTCGGTATATTCCTTGTTCGTGAACACTCAGGGAGCGCCTGGCGGGTGAATGTGTTTGATCCGCGATTCAGCGTCCAGTGTTAGCGCGACGTTTGGCATCGCCTCCTCGCAGCGATGTTTGCTTGGGAAATTGTTCGCGGTTTTGCGTTGGAGTTCGATGGTAAAATCGACGCTGACGACGGTGAATGGCTCGTGATTGGTGCAAATTATCAGCCAAGATTGGCCTAATTCGGCTCCCGCTGTTTTCCGTTGACCTGCTGAACACAAAGAGACGGGAAGGCCGTCGTGCGGCGGTCGGCCGAACGTTTTGTAAGAGCTGATCTGGGTCCTGAAAATAATAGATCCATAAATCCGGTAATGTCGAGAAACAATTGCGTTCCGGGTTTTCACGATCAGTCCGCATTTTCGGAACACAAAGAACTGGCGAGCTGCAAGTCGGTGACAAGTTCGCGATGCATTTCGTCACGGCGAACTTTTTCGGGAGCACGCAAAATTGCAGAAGGATGCCAAGTGGCGATGGTGTATTTATCGTTTTTGAGAATCGGCTGCCCTCGAGACATTGTGATCTTAAATTCCCGGCCAAGCATCACCTGCGCCGCTACTGCACCCAAACAGACGACGACTTTCGCATTGATTGCCACAAGTTCATTGGCCAGCCAAGGCTCGCAGGCTTTGATTTCTCGTGAGGACGGTCGTTTGTGCAGCCGGCGTGGCCCCCGTTCTTCCCAACTGAAGTGCTTTACGGCATTCGTGAGATAAACACTCTCGCGCAGAATACCTGCTTCTTGCATCGCCTGGTCGAGTCGATGTCCGGCCGGTCCGACAAACGGAAGTCCTGCCAAATCTTCTTCGTTGCCAGGTTGTTCACCAATAATCACAATCGATGCAGTAGCTGGCCCGTGTCCGAAGACCGCTTGGGTGGCGCGCTGATAAAGTTCGCATCCTTGGCAATTCTGCACCGCACTCTGGAGTGCTGCCAATGATTTTGTCTTCGGTAAGAAGTCTTTGGCAGTCATAGGCTTGCTAAGTCCTCGTTTTCCTCGGAAGTGTTGATGCGCGAGCGGTCCAGCTCGCGCCGATTGTTTTTGCCGTCCATGGCTTTCTGTTTTTCTCAGTGAATTTGGATTCGATCAGGCGTGGGCCTTCGCGGCGTTTCGTTTGCGCGTGGCGGCCCCTTTCTTCGCGGATGCCGAACGCTGGGCAGCGGTTCGCGAGGAGGAACTTGCTCCACCTTTCTCGCCGCCCTTGTGCATTGGCGACGTGTCACGTGCCTTGCCGCGGCCGGAACCTGATTTCTTTCCGCCGTGATCCGCCTTGTTGACAGTCGCCCACGCCCGTCTCTCGGCCTCATTTTTCGAAGTTCCGCGGTTTTCGTAGCCTTCTTCAATGTGCTCGGCCATACGCTTCTGTTTGTCCGAATAGCTGGATTTGTCACCCTTCGGCATCTTAAGTCTCCTTGTTTAAAATTGGCCCGGGGAATTGACTTGGCGCGAGATTCAAAAAAAACAGAGAATTGAATATTCTCATTCTTCAGCCGCAGGCTGCGCGCCATACTTTTTCTCACGACTGTTTTTCAATACCACCAGAACCGTGCATCTGGCCCGCAGTCCCTACAAGTTCGCTCGATCGGTCCAGTGTTCCCTCAGGGTTCCGAGGTGGTTCATCATAATGCTGCTGATCTGCAAGTTTGGCTACCGCGCGGTCAGCCATTCCCGGTGCGAGATTCGCCATCAGGTTGTGGATTTTCGCATTCAGCCCCACTTTGATGCAGCCATCTTGCTTGTCACGGAACGTCTTATAAGCCTGGGTCGAGAAGATGTAGATCCGAACCACAGATCCCACTGGCCGTGATTTTAATAATCACATCTCGGGGATCCTGAATTTTGGAATCAGGAACATTATCAATGCGTACATCGCCCGTTCCATGCCAGCAGAGTGCTTTCATGATCTATCCTTGAAACGGCTTAAGCCGGAGTGTCATAAGAATCCGTTCGACCGATGAGCTATCATTATCATCGAGAGCGCGTCAGCCAACCCATTTTCACACCTTGTCTGACGTCCGAACTGATATGCAATCTTTATGCCTGCATCAGGGAAGGAGCTTGGTATTGGTCACTCTTTCCCAGGCGGAAATGTGATCAGTTTGCACGTGACATGCTCTTCAACTTCTCGCTGATCCATGGTTCATTCCGCGGGTTTGTTATTAGATCGCCAGCATTTGAAATGGGCGCCGTGCCTGATTCGCTCGCCCGTGAAACGATCGTAAGCAAGTTCTACGACAAGTTTAGCCGTGAAAGGATGGCCTAATCGGTGACGTGAGTTTGAGTGATATAATGTGATCTTCCGCGTGGATCACTTCCGAGCAATCTGAACGCTGCTCGCGCACCATCATTGTTGGTGAATTTGATAAACGCCAATCGTTACCTCATCGATTCTGCATCGATGTTGATTTTTCCAGCATCGTGCCTTGGACTCGCTCATGCGAATCTGCATGACGTTGCATCTCAACCGCAATTCATCTATTACCCCGTCTAAATCCAGGTTTAGGTGCGTACTGGAAGAGGTTCGTTCGAGCGAAATCGCTGAGATTATGAATTGCGATCAAGCATTTCACATTCCAGTTCCGAGGTTTGATGAATTTGAAAACGCTCGATGGGAACGTACGTTGCAACGCAGAATTGCTCCAGTCGCGCGCTCACACCCGCGGTGGTACTCAAGAACAAAATGTGACTGCGGGCCGCCAAAGTCACAAGAATTCGCACTAGAATGGATTCAGGGGCGGGACCGTTCCCTGGCATGGACCTGCTTTGCTTCAGAACTCACTCGTAACATTTGCAGTAGGAGAGATGTCGTGTGAGTTCAGTCGTCAGCATGTGTACTAATGGAGTGGGATGCACAGCGAAAAGCCAGCTCAATGGAATTCCGTTCTGCCGAGTTGTTCAGGAGCGGCTTATTTGGGCAGGCAAAAGGCGAATCGCAATCAATAATCCGAATCTCTGGCGACGAAACGGATGTCTCGCCAAGGATTCATTAATTATTGTGGACGTGTGTGATGCCAGAACTCAATTGTAATCTGCACGGAAATGCCCCAGACAAGTCGAGTGTCGCTTTGTTGGTGATTGATATGATCAACGACCTCGACTTTCCTGAAGGACCGGAGCTATTGCGTTATGCTCTGCCGGCTGCGCGTCGGATTGCGAGTTTGAAACGACTCGCCAGGGAACAAAATATTCCCGCAATTTATGTGAACGACAACTTCGGACGATGGCGATCGAACTTCAATACTCAAATCGAACATTGCCTTGAAGACACCTCAATTGGCAGGCCGTTGACTCAAGAGTTACGGCCGCAAGAAGACGATTACTTCGTACTAAAGCCAAAACATTCGGGCTTCTTTTCAACGACGCTCGATATTTTGCTCGATTATCTCGAAGCCAAAACAGTCATTATCACCGGCATCGCGACCAACATTTGCGTCCTGTTCACCGCCAATGACGCGTACATGCGCGACTTTAAGATCATCGTGCCTCATGACTGTGTCGCCGCGAACACCGAAGACGAAAATTCCTATGGATTAGATCAAATGCGCCGAATTTTGAAGGCCGACATCCGCCCCTCAACGGAGCTGTCTCTGGCTCAGATGAGCACGGAGGCCAGTTGTCGGCCGCAGATTCAAGAGTAGCATTGTCGATTTGAGGACTTGATGTTCTGATCGGTCGGCCTGACGGCCTGCACATTGGTCGTACCTTTGACGTTCTGGCCTTGCCCCCGAAAATCAGATTGTCTCGCTGGCTGTCCCATAATTTCTCCCTTTATAAGGTGGTGGCGCGCGTTCTTGAAATTGCATGAAATCCTTTCAAATTAGAGGCAGGTTGGATAAGTTCCCGGCGGCTTCCCCTCTTCGAAGATCGGGACGTGATGCACCGGATGCACGGCATGCGTTTCTTCGCAATGGACCGCGGCGTCGCAACGCCGGGAAAGGATTGTCGGTACGTAGTTCCCGTATTCGCATTTCGCGTGATAGAAATACTCCCACCGCCCGACGACCGCGTGGCTCCGCCATCCCCTCCATTTGATTCGTGGATTCAAAGATGAGCAGTTGATCTTCCGAATTGACCTGGTGAAATACGTCTTCCCAGCTTCCTGAGATCGCCGGGGGCAATGGCACCCGCTCCATGGCCGATTCCCACTCTTCAACTGCAGTGATACCTCAGCGATGTGAACCGAAACCCACGAGGACCGTGTTTTCCTCGCCGTGTTGTTCACGCACCAATTGACTGACATCCACCATTCCATTGCCGAATTGGGAGTTTCTTTCCGAATCCGAGATGTGTGTGCATGCACCATTTTGCACTTCCTATTGTTCTCCATCGAATAAGTGCTGTTCGAACCAGTCGGCGGCGAGTTGTGTGACGTGTTCCAGTGCACCCCGTTCTGCAAACAGATGAGTGGCGCCCGGAACAAGCACTAATTGTTTTGTGACGGAGCCCAGTTTCGTCAATGCTTGTTGATTGAGTTGAATTACTGGCATGTCATCGCCACCGACAATCAGCAAAGTGGCGGCTTTGACCTTAGGCAACGCCAAACCAGCAAGATCCGGCCGGCCGCCACGCGAGACAACCGCTGCGACACGTCGAGGACATCGCGTCGCCGCGACCAAAGCTGCCCCCGCGCCCGTACTGGCTCCGAAATATCCCACTGGCAATCTCGCGACTCGCGAATCTCCTGCCAACCATTGAGTTGCGTCAACAAGCCGGCCCGCCAGCATCGCGATGTCAAACCGCAGGTGCCCGGACACCTGATCCTGCAACTCTTCGTCCGGGGTCAGTAGATCGATCAGTAATGTGGCCAGTCCCGATTCCTGCAGTGACTCAGCCACACAGCGATTTCTTACGCTGAAGCGACTGCTGCCACTGCCATGTGCAAACACAACGATCCCGTGTGCCTCTTCGGGAATCGTTAAATCGCCAGTCAAATTCGGACCACCGTTCGCGATCTGTATGTTCTCCGTTCGAACTAGGGTTTTTTCCATGATGCCACTCCCGACATTTTAGACGACGACGCTGCTCACACAAATATTTTTTCGGCACATTTCGTGCCGAGGTACCGGATCTGACGACGCTGACTTCAGCCTTGTCAGCGTTCTGAACGGCGCAACAATTGAATCCAGCGGGGAGTCCAGTCAGATGCATTACCTCTACGGGTCTAAATCCGGGATTCCACGCAAACTCGTGGCGACATTTGACTCTAATGAGCAATTACTTGCTTATGTCGGGTGGGCCACACTGAGCAAAAGTGCCACTGGTGTCTCAAAATTCGAACAAGGAAGTGCATTGGCGGGTTATCAATGCTGGGAACAGTCTGGAATACAAATGACCAACGAGGATTCGGAGTTGGTTGTTCACAATCCATCGCCCAGTATGCTGTAAGAGTGGATGGATGGTTCCGCTGGAGCCCTGGCATTGATCGATTTGTTGTATGTCGCTCCCGTCGCCAAAGTGGTTGTGTCTTATCGGTCGATTACAAATGCTCGGATCAAATTGGCGAGCGTGCCGGAATGTGATTTGCACCTCACGGCTGCGATATCTGGTCTCACGGTTCGCCATAAATGGTGTCGTATTAAAGCGAGAAAATAATGCCCAAACCCGCCGTTCAACCGATCCCGCCTTTTCCGCCTCAGACTCAAGAGCCACCGGGACTTGAATCGAAAATGGTTCCTCGGCCAAACTATTTGGCTCCTTTGTATAAGGGTGCCGAGAAACTTCTCAACAAAGTGGCACTTATAACTGGCGGCGATTCAGGTATAGGGCGTGCCACGGCGGTGCTTTTTGCGCGCGAAGGTGCCGATGTTGCGATCGTTTATTTGGCCTCTGAACAATCAGACGCCGAACAGACAAAGCGAGCTATTGAGCATGAGGGGCGACGGGCCGTTTTGATCTCCGGAGACGTTACAGATCAGGCATTTTGCCGGCAGGCTGTCGAGACAACCGTTCGTGAACTCGGAACGCTCGACATTCTCGTCAATAACGCCGCACATCAGGCGGTCGCAAAGAGCCTGGAAGAGCTGACGTTCGAACAATGGGACAAGACGTTTCGCACGAATATCTATGGTTATTATTTCATGGCCCAGGCCGCGCTGAAATATTTGAAGTCTGGGAGCTGCATCATCAATACGGGGTCAATCACGGGACTGGAGGGCAGCAAAACATTGATTGACTATTCGGCTACGAAAGGTGCGATTCATGCCTTTACCAAGGCTCTCGCTCAAAATCTCGTCGACCGTAAAATCCGCGTGAATTGTGTCTCTCCTGGACCCATCTGGACCGTTCTACAGCCTATCTCGAAGTCACCGGAGAAAGTAGCCATCCATGGTCAAGACACCCCGATGCGTCGGCCAGGACAGCCCGAAGAAGTGGCTCCGGCGTTTGTCTTTTTCGCAACCGAAGCTGATTCCGGTTACATCACTGGCGAGGTATTGACCCTATTGGGAGGCGAGACGACCGCGGCCTAAGACTAAAAGGCTGAAAAACAACCTGATTTTTCTGTAGGCGATGTCTCTCCGAGACTCGCCGTCGAAGAGGTTTGCCGTTCAGGCAAACTCTTCGACGTACCAGCTGTTTGGCAGGATCTACGGATCGGTGCATCAATAACAGTCGGGACATCACTGGAGATTCGTGTGTTGTACCGCGGGCTTAAGCCAACGCTACAACACTTATCGATTCATCGGTCCTAATCTCGATCATCGAAACCCTCTGTCACTTCGAATTGGTACCGAGGCCGCGAGCAGTAACAAGATCAACTCCGCATTTTGAGAGTATGAATAATGAGCAAACCAAAGCGAACTCAGCTTTTTGTAATTTCTGTTGCTTGTTTTGCGATCACAGCGATCGGTGTACTGGTTGCTCAAGCGCCGATGCAATCCCCTAAGCCTGGTGCGGCCATACGTCAATCGCCTCAACAAGCGAGACCAGCTGAAGTCCGAAAACAAACGCCGATTTATCCAGCCCCGGTGCAGGTCGGTCAAGTTTCGCAAACGCCGCAAAAGTCGGCGGACGCAATTCTTGCAGCTCAGCATCCATCAAAAGTCGCCGCAAAGCGTCCCGAACAGCACCTGACTGAACACGACAAATCAGCGCGATTCGCTTCTGAAAACGCGCTGGATTCGTCTGCAGCCTTAAAATCGCAGCCCGATCACGGACAGATCAACGGCTTTGACTTTGTTCGCGATTCTTTGAATGCGAAACAACCGAAAGAGACATTCGAAGCGACGATGGCTGCCGATATCAAAGCCAAACCTGAGGTGATGCACAAGCAGTCTAATCTGCTCGCCACTCGTTATCACCTGGAACCGAAATTCGATCCCAAGGTCACCATGACTCGCGGCAAACAAATCGCCGTCGGCCCCACGGCAAGACTGCCGGACGGATTGACGTGGGATGCACTGGCCAAGATGACGGCCGCTGAGATCAAATCTGCGGGCTCGTTTCCATATCCTGCCTTACCGCACCCGAAACACACGCCAGGCGGCCAGGTATTTCCCCAGATCCAGATCGAAATGTTTCCTCGGCTGGCTCGATTCGATGTGGACTTTGATCTACCTGAAGCGTTTCTGCCCGAGTTTCCGCCAGCCATCTTCCTGAGAAGTCGTCCTGAACTGGGCGATGTTTCGCGGGGCGAGGTCGTGTCGATCAATAACTATTACCGATTATTCAAGGATATCATTACGCCAGTACAACTTGACGGATTACGGATGTTACTGACACCGTTTCCACAAGAAGAATTCAATCCGACTGACGATCGAAAGTCCACGGACGCCAGTCTTGGAGTGACCTGCCTTGATTGCCATGTAAATGGTCACACGACGGGCCAATTTCACCTCAATCCAGACGATCGCCCTCAACAACGCCGTTTTCGACTCGATACGGTCAGCTTACGAGGTGTGGCTCAGCAGCAGATTCATGGATCAAAACGAAGTTTGCGGTCGGTGGAAGATTTCACAGAGTTTGAACAGCGTACGGCTTATTTCAATGGTGATCCCATTCACGCGATGAAGAAAGGCTTCATGATCCTCGATCGAGTCCAGGTCTCTCACATGGCCCAGATGCAGAATATGTTCGACTTTCCACCGGCTCCAAAACTCGATTTGGAAGGCCATTTGATTGCGGATAAGGCGACGGAAAGTGAGTTGCGTGGGGAAAAATTATTCCGCGGCAAAGCGCATTGCGCGAGCTGCCACCCTGCTCCCTTTTTCCTTGATCATCAGATGCACGATCTGCACATCGAGCGATTTACCAAGGAAGCTCCGGACGGTGAAATCAAGACGTTTACACTTCGTGGGATCAAGGAAAGCCCGCCCTATCTCCATGATGGACGATGTTTGACATTGGAAGACACCGTCGAGTTCTTCAATCTAGTTCTCGAACTCAAGTTGACGGTCGAGGAGAAACAGGACCTCGTGAACTACATGCGGCAGCTATGAAATTCTTCGATGATCCTTCGCACTTCGAGGAGCGGTTTATTTGCTGCTGTCCACGAGTGACCGAAATCTTAAATCAATCCGTTAAAATCAATCCGTAGCACTTGGTAGAACCAGCCAAACAGACGCTCAATTATGAGAAAGACCGGCATCAAGGGATCCGAAGATCCTTAATGCCGGTCGAAGTCGAATCGCTCACATTTCAGCGAGAGCTTTTGTGACTCTGCTGTCCCGCCACGGCATGCTGCTCGCGAGATCCACCTCGCATTCCAGCGCTGTCGTCTTCGTCGAATTCATCTCCTTCATCTTGACGACCTCGGCCGCCATTCGAACCTGGGTTCTTGTGGCTTTGACGACCGGCGGCGGCATGTTGTTCTCGCGTGGCCACGCGTTTATCTGAGCCGCCGTCCTCTTCGTTCGGTTCATCGTCATCAACCTGCTCGCCACGGGAACCATTGGATTTTGACGTACGCTGGCTTTGGCCGCGAACTGTCGCGCCTTGACCTCGTGAACCGCCGCGGGAGCCGTTGCTTTCATCGTCGTCGCTGTCATCTGATTCGTTCTCGTCGTCTTGCTGATTTCGTGAACTGCCAGCGGACGAGTTCTTGTGGCTTTGCCGACCCGCAGCGGCGTGTTGTTCGCGTGTCCCACCACGCATTTTTCCGGTGCTTTCACCGTCCGACTCGTCGTCCTCGTCCGACCTCGTAGTTCGCCGGTTTTGCCCTTGAGCGGTCGCGCTCTGGCCTCGCGATCCACCAAGGCCATCGGCCTCTCCCTCGTCGGACTCATCTTCGTTGCTATGTTGACCACGAGAGCCGCCGGACGAATTCTTGTGGCTTTGGCGTCCAGCGGCGGCATGTTGTTCGCGTGTGCCACCACGCATCCGCCCGCCCTGATCGTCGGACTCGCTTTCGTCGTCCGACTGCGACTGGGTGCGACGCGCGTGACTTGTTGCCGACTGGCCATGTTCTTGAGCCATTCGCCCGTGGCGATCAGCCTCATCGGTATTGCCATTCTCATGGTGCCCTGCGGCTTGCCGATGGTGATGAGCGGCGGATTCATGATGGAACGCCGCATTTCGATGATGTTGAGCCAAGCCCCCCTTCCGACCTGCTTCTGCTGCTTCTTCGGAGGAGAATTCGTGCGCATTACCGCTTTCATGGGCCGCGCGGCCACCTCGACTGGCAATTTCCCGTTGCTCGTCTGGATCCATTGCGGCAAATCCGCGTTGACTCTGTTGACTCTTCGCCATTTTTCAAGACTCCTGAATGATCCGCTCGAATCAATTCGGTCTCTCGAACACCGCGAGACCGAAGTCCGCCAAATGAACGCATCGTTGAGACGGACAAAAACGCCGAGATGCAACGCTCGTTCCACTCGAATGTCAGTTCAATACCAATTGCCCAGTCTCTCAAAGTTGCGTATTTTTACGAATCTGTGCGGCCGAGATTTCGATTAGTGTGAGCTACAAACCTCAGCAGTGGCATCTGGTCTGCCACAGTGTTGGAGCGGTGGTCGCCACAGATGCATGCCTGCTCTCACTAAGGGCAAAATGGTACAACTTCGCAGGTAAAAACTCGTCTGGATTCCGCCCGTGTGGCACAATTTCGATTGCGATCAATGTCGTGAAGATCGGTTTTCTCTTTTTTTTAGCTGGTGTTTCGCGGGCATTGTTTTTGCGTCGCAATCCCCCCTCTTGGATCGCTTATTGTCCGAAAAGTGACATTTGGAGTTAGTGCACGCTTAATTGAGTTTCGATCTCTCTTGGTGATTTCATGTGTCGATCGATTGCGATAAAGCCGACCGACGCGTGATTGTTAATTTCTCATGTTCACACGGCACTTTGATTTCACAACCGTGTGATTACAATTATTTACAAGTGGAGAACAACCATGACAATTAGCTCACTTCGGGATTTACTCGAAGACCAACTGCAGGACATTTACAGTGCGGAAAAGCAGCTGGTTGACGCGCTCCCTAAAATGGCACAGGCGGCTCAATCGCCAGACCTGAAAGAGGCCTTTGAAAATCACCTCGAAGAGACCCGGGGGCACGTGACCCGGCTGGACGGCATTTTCAAGAGGCTGGGAATCTCCGCAGGCGGCAAGACGTGCAAAGCAATGCAAGGTCTTGTCGCCGAGGGGGCAGAAGCCATTTCTGAAGACGCCGAACCAATGGTTCACGACGCAGCATTGATCGCGGCCGCTCAACGGGTTGAGCACTACGAAA
>JAQGHT010001019.1 GCA_028291565.1 Planctomycetaceae bacterium
AAGGGAAATGCGACTGAACAACTGGTGATTCCCAGCTCTGCGTTGCTGTGGGATGAGTTTGGGAATACGTCCGTCTATGTCCGTTCCGAAATCGATTCATTCCGTCGACAACGTGTCGAAACAGGACGGCATTCGGGCAATCAAATTGTCATCACACGTGGTCTGGAAGCCGGAGCAGAAGTCGTTTCAGTGGGGGCAGAAAGTTTGCACGGCCAGGAATTCAAAGGTCAGGCACCCGTTGACGACGACTGACAATTGCAGGTGAGTTTTTCCGAATGTGTGAGCTCTTCAAGTAGGACAGGTTTTCAACCTGTCCGTTTCCGGGACACGGACAGGTTGAAAACCTGTCCCAGTCTGCTTCACCATCTTTCCGAGACTCGCGTCCCAGTATCGATCGACCGTTCAATCATTACAGAAGCGCACCATGGTTCGAGGCTTGATCGTCTTTTCGTTGCGATTCCCGCTCGTGACCGTGCTGCTGGCGGTGGCGCTGCTGATCGCAGGAAGCGTGGCCTTGCGAGGTGCTCAATGGGACGTATTTCCTGAGTTCGCGCCACCACAACTGATTGTTCAGACGGAGGCAGCCGGATTCTCAGCCGAAGAAGTCGAACAACTGATTGCGATTCCCATCGAATCCGCGTTGCATGGTGTCGGACGATTAAAGACCCTGCGTTCCAGCTCAGTACCGGGCCTCTCGGTGGTCACCGCGATTTTTGAAGACGGTACGAACATCCTGAGTGCCCGGCAATTGGTCAGCGAACGATTGTCCGAGGTGGGTGGCACTCTGCCTACTGCCGCCGCTCCACCGCGGCTGATGCCTTTGACTGCCTCCACCAGCCGCTTGCTGATGATCGGATTGACGTCGAAGACGGTTTCACCCATGCGGCTTAGAACGCTGGCCGACTGGACCATCAAGCGGCACTTACAGGCCGTGCCCGGCGTGGCCCATATCGAAGTGTTCGGGGGCGAAGTCAAGGAGTACCAGATTCTCGTCACGCCCGAAAAGTTGCGGTCTTACGGAGTCTCCTTAAACGAAGTGCTGGCGGCCGGCAAGAACGCGACGGGCTTCGGCGGCGCGGGCTTCCTGGAGACACCCAACCAACGGCTTTCGATTCGGCAACGAACACGGATTGAATCGCCCGCCGATATCGCTGTTTCACCAGTCCGCGTCCAGGATGGCATCGCCTTGCCGCTGGGGCATGTTGCGGATGTCGTCGTGGGTGCTGCGGATCAAGTCGGAAGTTCCACAATCGATGGCCAAACTGGCGTGTTGCTGGTGATTCATCGTCAGCCCGACTTCAATACTCTGACCGTCACACGCAACGTGCAGGCGGCTTTAGACGAACTGCAACCAACTCTTCCCGCAGAGGTTGTCGTCCATCCCAGTCTCTTTCGACAGGCCGCGTTTATCGAACGCGCCATTGGCAACCTGAGCTCTTCTATCGTTGTCGGCTGTGTACTGGTGACACTGGTTTTGATTGCGTTTCTCTTTCACTGGCGGACATTAGCCATCAGCCTGACGGCCATTCCGTTATCGTTGCTGGGGGCCATCCTGATCCTGCGCGGCTTGGGAGCCTCGTTGAATGCGATGACACTGGGAGGCTTGGCCATCGCCTTGGGCGAAGTCGTCGATGATGCCATCGTCGATGTGGAAAACGTCCTGCGACGACTCTCTGAGAACCGACGGCTACCAATTCCGCGCCCGGTCTGGGATGTGGTGCTGGACGCTTCGCTGGAGGTGCGGAGCGCTGTCGTCTATGCCAGTTTCATCGTCATGCTGGTCTTTCTGCCGATCTTCTGCCTGGAAGGGCTGGCTGGAAAGTTCTTCGGGCCATTGGGTGCTGCCTACATCATCGCAATTCTGGTCTCCCTGGGCGTCGCTTTAACTCTGACACCAGCGTTGTGTCTGCTGTTGCTCAGTTCAAAACAAGCTGTCTCGGATCGAGAGCCCTTTCTGGTCCGAATTTTGAACGCGGTCTATCGCCGCCTGCTTCCGCCATTTTTGAGATTTCCCAAGTCGACCGCGTGTTGTGCGATATTGATGATCGCTGGAGCGGGCACCGCACTGCCATTTCTCGGTGGCGAGTTCCTGCCTGATTTCCGGGAATCCAACTTTGTCGTGTTTATGGCGGGAAAACCTGAAGCGTCATTGGCCGAGTCAGTCCGCATGGGCCGTAAGCTCGCCGACAAATTGAAGGCTGTCCCGGGTGTACGGAGTGTCGCTCAACAGATTGGCCGAGCGGACCTGTCGGAAGATACCTGGGGACCCAACATCAGCGAGGTCTGGGTCACATTGCACGATAACGCTGATTACGATCAGACACTGCGCGATGTTCGAGAAGTCCTCGAAGATGTTCCCGGTTATTTGTTTCAGACCAAACAGTTTCTTCGTGAACGAATCGATGAAGTTCTGACCGGTTCGACTGCGGATGTCGTCGTCCGTCTCGTCGGCCCCGACTTGCCCACCTTGCGAAATCACGCTGCACAGATTTCAAAAGTCATCGCTGGAGTCTCCGGTGTTGCCGATTTGCGAGTCGAGCAACTCGTAGAAGTGCCACAAGTGGACCTGTTATTACTCCCCGAAGCGGCGGCGCGTTTCGGCTTTTCCGTGGGAGAAGCGAACCAGGCGATTCAAACGTTGCTCCGCGGCAACCATGTTGGACAAGTTTACGAACAGGATCGCGTCTTTAACGTCGTCGTTCGGGCCGCTCCGGAAACGCGTGATACGCCAGCTCGGCTTGGTGAATTGCTGCTGGATTCTCCGACTGGTGAAAAGATTCCGCTGAAAGCGATTGCGAAGATCGGAATTGCCCCCGCGCCGAATATGATCAATCGTGAAGGCGGTCGCCGCCGGCTCCTTGTCACTTGCAACGCGGTCGGACGCGATGTCGCCAGCATGGTTTCGGAGATGCGCGAGCGCCTCACAGAGCTTACTCGACAGCTGCCCGAAGGCTATCACTTGGAATATGCTGGCGAATTCCAGGCGAAGGCCGAAGCTCAACAGCGATTACTGCTGCTGAGTGCCGCGTCGTTGGTCGGAATTCTGATTTTACTCTACCTGGATTTTCGCAGCTGGACCTTGGCGCTGATGATCCTGCTGAGCGTCCCGCTGGCGTGTGTCGGAGGCGTGATTTCTGTGTTACTCACGGGTGGAGCGATTTCCTTGGGCTCATTGGTCGGTTTCATTACCGTCTTCGGCATCGCCGTCCGCAATGGAATCATGTTGGTCAGCAATTACCAGCACCTCCGACAGTCGGGAATTCCTGTGGGAACCGATCTGGTTCTGCGAGGTTCGATCGAACGTCTAGCGCCAATTTTAATGACGGCGGCAACCACAGCGTTAGCAATTTTACCGTTAGTGATTAGTGGAAACTTGCCGGGGCACGAAATTGAACATCCCATGGCGGTCGTCATCATGGGAGGGCTGATCTCGTCAACATTCCTGACGCTGTTTGTGATGCCGGCGGTTTATATTGTGGCAGGGTATGCTTGCGCACGCCGAATCGAATAGGGGACGAAGAGAGTTGTTGAGTGGCTTTGGCCATCGCGGACCGTTTGATGAATCTAAAGAGCACGAAGTGGGAAGCTTGGAACGACATCGGAATTTACGATGTGACGGGGGCGAATTCCAAGTAAGACGTCAGCGGCATTCCTGGCTCCGCGGATCTTCGAATCGAGACTCGATTCCACGGAACTTCCTGCACAATGTGGCGTGAGAATCACGTTGTCGAGGCCGAGGAGTGGATGCACAGCCGGAGTTCCCGGCAAGGCAAAGACATCAATCTCTTCGAACACATCCAGTGCCGCGCCACCAATACTGCGACTTTGCAATAATCGAACGAGGGCTTGTTCGTCCACGATGGCGCCCCGGGCCGTATTAATCAAGACCGCGGTCGGCTTCATAGTTGCCAGGAGTTCTGCCGAGAGCAGATGGTAGGTTTCCGTGCACAGCGGTAAATGAATTGACACGAAATCGCTTTCCGTCATCAATTCTTCCAGCGATACCAACTTCACATTCAATGCCTCTGCGAGAGACTGATACTTGGCCGGATTGCGGACCCAGGTCAGCAAGTGTAGACCAAATGCCGCCGCTCGCTTCGCAACCTCTTGTGCACTGGCGCCCAAACCGACAAGCCCCAAGGTCCGACCTCGCACACGATGCACTTCAGAGTGATGCCTGGCGGACCAATCGAACGTGGCCATCGCCTGCATCATATAGGGCAGGCGTCGGGCGAAGGCGAGCAGCAGAGTCATGGTATGCTCAGCCTGTTCGTGCAGGCAAAAATCCGGGACATTGGTGACGAGGATTCCCCGCCGTGTCGCTTCGGGGATGTCAACCTTGTCAGTTCCGGCTCCGTAACGAGCAATGACACGACATCGCGACATCTGCTTAATTAGCGTCGACGGTACTCGCGACGAGATCACCAGCAAGGCGTCACAGTCTTCTGCCGCAGCCAGGATCTCGCCTTCTTCCTGGCCTTCAATTTCGATCAACTCAACATCAGCCCGAGCCAGTTCGGCGCGTTCCTCATCGGAGACAGGATAGGTCGAAGAATTCAGTCGGACGGCTTTGAACATATTGAAAAGCTCGGCAAGAGTATTAAGATTGAAAGAAACAGGTTAATCGGATGCAGCGCGATTAGTAAAGTGTGTAGGCTATGTGCAAATACTCACGCCACCGGGCTTGTCCCGGTGAGTCCACGGCCTTTGCACTACTTCCCGCTTTTCTCATGCTTTCTGTCAATTTTCCGACTTGCATAGACACCAATGCCGCGAAGGGGGCCTGAAAAAAGTCACATATCGCATCTCTATTTCCCTGCCGGACCTCCCGTAAATTCCTTCACCCACCGCTGATCCCACAACGAGGGAAATGAATTCTTACGATAGGGGTGCTGCGCACAGACTTGCTCATTCAGTTCTAATCCCAGGCCAGGCTTGTCTGGCAGCAGGAATTGCCCATGCTGAATGGGATTCCAACCGCAAACGAGATCGTTACGCCAGGGAATATCATATTCCGCGAAATTCTCCTGGATGGCGACTTGCGGCGTGGCCCAGTCGAAATGCAACGCCGCACACAGGGCGACCGGACCGATCGAACAATGGGGCGAAATTCGCAGGTCCTGAGTCTGGCAGAGCGCGGCGATTTTCTTACCGATCCACAGTCCCCCGCAATGAGCCAGATCCATCTGCACAATGTCGCAGGCCCGCAATGCCGTCAGACGAGCAAATTCTTCCAGCATGTAGAGTCGCTCGCCGGCCGCCATTGGAAACGGCAATGCCCGTTTGACATCCAGCAACAGGTCCAGACTGTGCGGGGTGACAGGTTCTTCGTACCAGGCCGGACGATAGGGAATTAACCGGCGTCCCATTTCGATCGCACAACCCACCGACAGGCGTCCATGCACTTCAATCATCAGCTCAATGTCATCGCCGACAGCCTGCCGCACGGCCGCGACAATCTGTTCGGCATCCTCCATTTGCAATTGCGACATTTCCTTCCAGGCCGTTCCGAAAGGATCGAATTTCATGCCTCGGTAGCCGCGTGTCACGACTTCGCGGGCCTTGACTGCGTAGTCTTCGGGTGTGCGAGCTCCTCCGTACCAGCCGTTCGCATAAGCGGGCAACCGCTCGCGAGCTCGGCCACCCAGGAGTTTGTAGACAGGTTGGCCGCAGGCTTTGCCGACCAGGTCCCAACAGGCAATCTCCACACCACTGATGGCCGTGAGGACCGTTGAGCCACCCTGGTACTGATCACGGATCAGATCTCCAAAAATCTGTTCAATGTCAAACGGATCTTTGCCCAAGATGCGATCTTCAACCCATTCGTGCAGGACGCTCTGCACGGTGGCTTCCTGCCACTCCAATGAGGCTTCGCCGAGTCCCGTCAGTCCGGTGTCAGTCGTCAGCCGCACGAACAAATAGTTTCGTAGGCCGCCGTTGACCAGGAATGATTCCAGCTTTGTGATTTTCATGTTGAGCCTCTATTCTTCTGGCAGGAGTGGCTGTCACATCTACAGTTTGCAATCACCGATCGGAAAACGACATTTTCATTCACGCGAAGTATAAGGTAAAGCGCTGCGGCTCGACTTCGAGTCGGCACATCCCCTTGCACAAAGACTTTCGGTAATAACTCTGTCGCATTCCAAAGTCTGAATTCTCGGACGGCATAAGGAAAGAAAAGAAATTCAAATTGGGGAATACTAATCTCCGCTAATAACCGCTAATGCGGCCCGAAAGTATGCACTTTTCTGAATTCCTGGCCGCGGGTTTGGCAAACAACGTTTTTAAGATGCCCACAATTTTCAGCAACAGGAGCACCACATGCGGACCACTTTGATCAAGATTCTCGCAGTGATCTGTGTCAGTGTCGCGGCCCACTATTGGGCGTATGGCCAAACTGGATCGGAAACACCTATCGGTCCGAAATGGTGGCCGTCCGAATGGGGCGAGGAAGACCAACGCGGCGCCGCCAATCGTCTCACGGCTGACAAAGTCCTGGAAGCTCGAGATCTCATCCGGGAAGGCAAGATCTATCAGCTCGGACGGCTCTACGAGCATGGCATGCCGGTTCCAGGCAAACGCCATTACAGCCTGACAATCCCCGGATTGCCTACCGGAAAGCCCGCCCCGGGCGCCAAGAATCGCGGAGTCCATAACGACGAACTGATCAGTGGCGAGATTGGTCAGATCGGGACCCAATTCGATGGTTTGGGACATGTCGGTGTTCGTGTCGGTGAGGAAGATCTGTTTTACAATGGCATGAAGCTATCCGAATTCGGTGACACCTACGGCTTGAAAAAGTTGGGGATTGAAAATGTCGGGCCGATTTTTACTCGTGGCATCTTGCTGGATGTCGCAGGTCCGAACGGCAAGCCGCTATCCGCCGGTAAGGTCGTCCGCGCCGCCGACCTACAGCGCGCCGCGGATTCGGCCAAGATCAATTTGCGTCCCGGTGATGTGGTGCTGATCCATACAGGCCACGGCGCATTGTGGATGAAAGACAACGAGAAATACGGGGCCGGTGAACCAGGAATCGGAATGGAGGCCGCCGAATGGCTGGCGAAACACAAAGTGGCTCTCATCGGAGCTGATACATGGGCGGTCGAGGTCGTTCCGTCCGAAAATCCAGAACGTCCGTTCGAAGTGCATCAATTCCTGTTGACGCGGAACGGCATTTATTTACTGGAGAATCTGGACCTCGCGGAACTGGCTCGGGACAAGGTCTATGAGTTCGCGTTCATGTTCACGCCGCTACGACTCAAAGGAGCAACTGGCTCACCCGGAAATCCGATCGCCGTAAAGTGATTTGTGTGTGAACTATCCAGGTCATGTCTTACGGGCGAGTGAGTGTCATGGATACCAGCTGGTCTTGAAATAGCGAGAATTCCACACAAATCTCGTCGTAATAGAATGTGGTTGTGTCATTCTGGCTGTGTTGCGAATCGGGTTCTCCATAGGCCTCAATGAGGTCGGCGTTGCTTGCTCCGAGTCCAATGTTTTGGTTTTTCAAATTGGGAAAGTCGCGCATCCGATTCGCCGAGATCGTTCCCAATACGCAACGGATTAATTCAACACCATTATGGGGGCTGATATGGAGATAGAAGCCTCGAGAGGCATAGCTGAGAATGGTGAAACCGCCCGGCGCGGGTTGAATCTCTAATTCGGGTTTCCCAAGCAGGTTTTTCACTTCTTGACACGAAACGCCAAACTTAATGGGACCAATTCCCTCGAGTGGCGTCACAACTAGTCCTTTGAACCGTGAATTCGATCGTCGCGACGACCACCAATCAGACAACAGCTTCGCCAGATTTTTTAACGTCCCATTCATGACCGCGAAGGGATTCCACAGGTTTCTCTTTTTGCGGCCAGAATCGACAGGGACAATCCTTTTGCTTTGGGGATCCGATTCGTCCGCCCATTTGTTGGCCAACTGAGATTTCAATTCGTCCATGAGAGAAGGACTGACTGAATGGCCGAGCAGATTCAGAACTTCGTCACGGATCTCCTCCAACGTCAGCCCCAATTTCATCAAGGCCTGAGCAGCGGCACCTTCATTTACGCGGGCCAGTCCTAACAAGAGGTGTTCGGTTCCGACATAGTTGTGATTGAGGCTGCGCGCCTCTTCCATCGAATATTCGATGACTTTCTTGCCGAACGGAGTACTTGGCAGCTTCATCAGTATGTCATGATCGGCTGGACCAGTTTGAACCAAACTTTCCACTTCATTTCGAATCTGATCGAGTTCGACACCCAGGTTTTTCAAGACATTCGCAGCGACACCAGTCCCCTCTTTTACCAGTCCGAGCAGAATGTGCTCGGTCCCGATGTAGTGATTGCCGAGCCGTCTCGCTTCTTGATTGGCCAGCCGCATGACACTGCGGGCGCGATCGGTAAATCGTTCGTACATGAGATTCGATTTCCGCGAGGGATTCGGCTCGAATTCCTTTTCCGGTAACGTATTTCAGAATTCTACCCCATTAACTTGACCTGCAAAACGGTGATTCTATTCCACCTGGAAACTTCGGTTGTCGCATTCCGCCGCGTGGGATACGATACGGGTTGTCGGTGTGATGCTGCAGAGACCGTAGAGATCTCGAGATTTGGAAAAATTGGCTCGGAGCCAGTGTCCGTCTTGTTGACAGGCGCGACAGCCTGCCAGCAGAACCGCCGTGAAATTGTGGTTTGGAACCCGAATGGCCAGTTCTCAGCCTGCTCCCGTGGAATCGCCCGAGGTGTGGACCGTTGCCCGCATCCTGGAGTGGACCACGCGTTATCTGAAAGAGCGTGGAAGTGAAACTCCACGACTCGATTCTGAGATTCTGCTCTCGCACACACGCAAATGCAAACGGATTCAGCTTTATACGAATTTTGATACCCCATTGACCGACGCCGAACGAGCCCAGATGCGGGACCTGGTTAAACGGCGTGCGAATGCCGAACCCGTCGCATATCTCGTCGGGCACCGCGAGTTTTTTGGACTGGATTTCAACGTCACCAAGGATGTACTGATTCCACGCCCCGATACGGAAACTCTGGTGGTTCAGCTTTTGGAACGGGCGAATGTGCTGGCGATGGGCAATTCACCTCCGGCTGCAGAAGGGGAAGCTGTCAAGCCGGCCAAAAACGCGGCGGAACTGCGAATTTTGGAGCTGTGTACTGGATCGGGCTGCATTGCAATCACGGCGGCGGTCAACCTGCCCAAAGCCAAGGTATTGGCGACAGATATCAGCCCGGATGCCTTGAAAATCGCCACCGACAACGCGACGAAGCACAGCGTCCTGGAACGGCTGGAATTTCGCGCAGGGGACCTGTTTCAAGCCGTTCCCGACGATGCGAAATTCGATCTGATTGCCAGTAATCCCCCTTATGTGCCCGATGGCGAAATTGCCGGACTCGATCCGGATGTTCGCGATCATGAACCGATGTTGGCATTGCGCGCTGGTCCAGATGGCATGCGGTTGCTGACTCCGATTGTGGAAAACGCGGGGAGATATTTGGTACCGGGCGGCTGGCTGTTGCTGGAAACCGGTATTGAACAGTCTCCGTTGACTCAGCAGGCGCTCGAATCAAACGCAGAATTTCAAGAGGTTCGAGTTGTGAAAGATTTGGCGGGGCGGCCCAGAGTTGTTCTGGCTCAGCGGAAATAGAACGAGAGCCACGTTGAGGTAGCCCACGCGTTCGCGGGCTGACGGAACTTGTGGAAAGAGGTCCAAGGATGGACATGTTTGTGATTCGCGGGGGCCAACCTCTCGCCGGAACCGTTTCAGTCAGCGGTGCGAAGAATTCCGCGCTGCCCATTATGGCGGCCTCGTTGCTGGCTGAAGGGCCGACCACGCTCAAGGGCGTCCCCGATCTCGTGGACGTCGATACGCTCGGACATCTGTTGCGGGCTCTCGGCAGTCGCGTAGAACGATTGCCTTCGGGTGATTTGACCTTCGAAGTGCAAAACACTCGGGCGAATCTGGCCGACTATGAACTCGTTCGTCGCATGCGGGCCAGCGTTTGTGTTTTGGGACCACTGCTGGCAAGACGTGGTGCGGCCTGCGTGTCGTTGCCCGGTGGCTGCAATATCGGAGACCGTCCGATTGACCTGCATTTGAAGGGGTTGACGGCTCTGGGGGCGACCATTCGCGTTGAACGGGGCTATGTCATCGCAGAAGCCAAACGGCTGAAGGGCGCGAATATCTATTTGGGCGGTCCGTTTGGCAGCACTGTCACGGGAACTGCAAACGTGATGGCCGCGGCGACCTTGGCCGAGGGCCGCAGCACGATCGAAGCTGCCGCATGCGAGCCTGAAGTCGTGGATCTGGGAAATTACTTGAACGCAATGGGAGCCAGGATCACCGGATTGGGCACCCCCTTCATCCAGATCGAAGGAGTCGAGCGACTGACGGGCGTGACTCATACTATCATTCCGGATCGGATCGAAGCGGCAACACTGATGATCGCAGCAGGCATCAGTCAGGGTGACATCCGCATTGAAAACGTCCGGCTGGATCATATGACTGCTGTGGTGGAAAAGCTCCGCGAAATCGGTCTGACGATCGAACCCAGCGGAAACTGCGTTCGCGTCCGAGCCAATTCGCAACTGAAATCTGTGGACTGCACTGCCTTACCGTATCCTGGAATACCAACCGACGTGCAGGCCCAGATGATGGCCTTGCTGACTGTCGTGTCCGGGATCAGCATTGTCACGGATAAGGTCTTTCCGGATCGTTTCATGCATCTGCCGGAGTTGGTGCGCCTGGGGGCGAGCATTCGGCGCGAAGGGAACTGTGCGATCGTTAACGGGCGGCATCACCTGAGCGGCGCCTGTGTCATGGCGTCGGATCTGCGAGCCAGCGCCGCGCTGGTTCTGGCCGGGTTAGCGGCGGAAGGGGAATCGGTCATTCGCAGAATTTACCACCTGGATCGTGGGTATGATCAACTGGAGCTGAAACTCAATCGATTAGGCGCCGACATTCGCCGCGAATCGGACGAACCGAAAAACATGCCTGCCAGCCTGATCCTGAATGTCTCTGATCACGCCGAAGATCTCTCTGATCCAACACACGAATTGCGTGGTCCAACTTGGCTGAAACGACTAGGAATCAATCAGCGGCAGGACTAGCCCGGATTACTCTTCGCGGGCAGGAGTTTCATGAGCACGAGCGTGTTTTCTGCGTTCGTGGGCACTGATTTCTGGGATTGTGAGAAATCCCCAGTTCAAGGCTTCGTCCTGGCGGTACTGTTTGCTGAGCGTTAATGCCGTGACCGCTTTCGCCAATTCATATCCCAGATAGAATGCGTGTTTCGAATCAAGTGCCGGAAGTTGATCGAACAGCTCGTAGGGATCGGTACCGTGCCAATAGCCGTCTCGATTGAGGATATGGATTTCGCCCCGTTCCGAGAAAATGCGAAAATTGGCGTCTTTGATGTTAGCCGCGAGATCGGCCAGGGCTTCTGCTCCGAGTTCTCGCGGTTTTGTATCTCGGAGCATGACCAGCCGTGAATCGACGTGTTTTGGCAATACCTGGTTTTTGACACTGTGGTGCACGAGTCGTCGCGCGATGTCAAATTCCTGCACCGCGGATCGGCACCAGTTGATGACTTCAGTTGCCAGAACGCTACGGATTTGTTGTTCCTCACAAAACCCCGCGAGCAGGAGATTGATGCCGGCTGAATCCACTTCACTGAGTTCTGTCAGATTGCCAATCCCCATCATCATGGGAACATCTGGAAATTCGCGGCGGACTGCCAGATAGCGACCCAAAGATTCCGCAAAACCGAACCCGATCGGCTCTAAAACAGGATCCAATCGAAAACGACTGCCACTGGATTTCAACTGTTCGACTGTTTCACGCAGAGTCGACAGATCGCGCGGATCGTCGGGAATGACGACCAGCTCTGCGGGAAGTTTGCTGGCCCAATCGCGATTGGTGGAGTTGCAGCTCAACACGAGTTCCGCGCCGGCAGCAACTGCCGTTTCCACTTCAGCCTGTTCGAAGCTGTCGATCGAAACTCGAAACCCGGCTTGAACCAGTTGCCGGGTCACCTGACCGACACGCGGCCACAATTCTCCAGGCACGCAGCCCAGGTCGATGAGATCGGCTCCGCTGAGGCGATATCGCTCGGCGAGCTTCAAGATTTCAGTATCGGTCAGACGCGGAGCGTGGTTGATTTCCGCGAGGATTTCGACAGCGTACTTCCCATAGTCGGGAGGCGCCTGCCGCTTTTTTCCAAAGTAATCGGGTAAGTCCTGCAAATCTTTGGGGCCTCGTTCGAATGACGTGCCGAACTTCTGGTCCAACGGTGCCAGGTCGCCACGGCACCAACCAGGCAGCACGACACGCTGGAATCCTGGACACGGTGGCAGATGCTTGGCGACCCAATCCGTGTGCATCAAAGCCGCGACGCTGATACCCAGGACCGCAACTTGATAATCAAATCCCACTTTCTCCCCGAGCGGCTCCAGAGTTCTACGCAATGCGTGTTCGGCCAGGCGCCCAGTCACGAACAGGATTCTGTCACGTGAGGCTGGAGGTGACGCAGGTAGCGGAGAATTGGTCAATTCAGGATTTTTCTGCGGTGGAACGGAAATCGAAAAACAACGGCCGTGGGCCAGCTTGAACTATATCACATGCCTTCCCGAAAGTAGCCCGGCTGCCTTACGCCGTGAAGGATTTTGGAGTGGCGAATTCCTCGTAGCAGAAATCGTGAGATTTCGGACGGGACATGTCGATCGGCCCGAATTCTCACGAATTCAGCTACGAAA
>JAQGHT010001042.1 GCA_028291565.1 Planctomycetaceae bacterium
AACCTGTCCGTTTCCGGAGCACTGACAGGTTGAAAACCTGTCCTACGTCAAAATCTCACACCCTCGGAGAGACATCGCCTACAGAAAAATCAGGTTGTCTGGCAGCTTCTTAGCCCGATAATCCCGAGGCAAGCTCTGTGGGGTTTGTTCTTATGTCATTCGATCAAACTGATGCCGAAATCGCTATTTGTTCTCGAGTGTCAAGTTACCTAACTCGATGGGATGATTTGCTTTCAAATCATCAGTCATTGGCACTTTGAAGCGATAATCGGTCAGTGTCCCGAGTCCTGCTCGCTGCATTCCAATGGTCAGTGTGAAGTCGCCAGGTGGCAGGTCGTCGATCCGAAAAGTGCCGTCTCGATTGACACTCGCTTCGAAGCTGGGACGGGCCGCGATCAGCCGTTGGTTTTCTTCGTAAATCGCCAGCCACGTGGCCCAGCCCTTGCCTGCCGGAGTCAGCATCCACTTGCGCATCCATTCCGCTTCCTTAACAGGATCTGCCGCGATATCGGCGGGGATATCAGGTTGGTCGGGCATGGGCGGGTTGGGTAGGAATGACTCCACCTTGACGAGCGCGAATTGCCAGTTCACGATGCCAGCGAATCCTTTCGGTGGATGTATCTTTCCGATCAACGCCCGGCCAACTCCTCCAAGATTGAGCTTTGTTGTTTCACCCTCGATCATTTCTACCGGGACCATGCTGGATGAACCGAACGGAATCACTCCTTCATCGACCATTAAGATGACTTCACGGCCGATCCGTCCTTTGCCTGGAAAGACTCGGTCGAAAGTATATTGTCCACCAGGCCCGGTGGTCGTCGAGTATCTCGAATGAATATGCGGTTCATCGTCACCATACGCATGGATGCCGGCAATATTAATGGAAAGTGGTGAATCGGCGATGGGCTTGGGGCCAACCCGATAAATCCCTTCAGCTCTGGCCCAAGCCTGCAATTTGATTGTCGCTGGCTGTGAATCGAGAGTCGCTTTGACATGGGCAAATCCACTTTGATGTAGAATCACTAATTGATATGGCGAACTCGGTGCCGGAAATTGAAACCGGCCCGATTCATCAGTCTCCTGTATGGGGCAACGAGTCTCGATGTCACGGATCTTTCCATTACGAATGGCGATCTGACTTCCGACGATTCCCATTGCCACTTCGGCCTTTGCGGCGGGGCGTCCAGCGGGTGTCAGGACCACTGCGGTCACTTCCGTCCCCCGTTTGAGTTCGAAGTCGAGAGTCACATTCCCTTCGTCACTTTGAATGTCGCGCGACACGGCCGACTGGTACCCATCGGCTTCGATTCGAATCAGATGTGCGAACTCGGGGCTGGTATGTCGCAAACGATAAGTTCCTTCATTGGCAACAAACCGATCACTTTCAGACCAATATAACCCGGATCGCTCGAAACGGCTTCCTGGAACGACGGCAAATTTTCGAATGGGTTGCTTTGTCTTGGCATCGAGCACTCGCCCCGAGATGACCAGGGCCGGGGGAGTCCGAAATACATGCTCTTCCTGTCGAGCAATCAGTGGCTGATGAGACAGATA
This sequence comes from Planctomycetaceae bacterium, assembly GCA_028291565.1. Lineage (GTDB taxonomy): Bacteria > Planctomycetota > Planctomycetia > Planctomycetales > Planctomycetaceae > JAKFVC01. Next base: position 1,555 of record JAQGHT010001042.1, read on the forward strand.
CATCGCATCAGGAGGGCAGATGTCTGCCTTGAATGCGTCGAGCGGTGCTTCGTTCCATTCCCAGATTCCCTTTTCATCGGCGTATTGATTGATGTGGCCGAATTCGAAGTATTCATAGTTTCCTCGCCATTCCTGGAAGAAAATCCGAGCCTTGGCAACGGGTTTGTCCTGTTTGTCGAGCACGCGGATACGAAGTTTTCCGCCGGGCTGCATCTGGAAATTCACGGGTTGCATCTTGGGATCCACGAGCACTTGCTGTTTGTCCGTTGCGTATCCCTTGGCCCAGACGACAATTTTGGTCATTCTTGGTTCGCAACCCACCAGTCGGTAAGTTCCATCTTTCCCCGTTTTCGCCTCGCGGAGATCATTGATAAATTTGGTTTTAATGAGCGCCCCTTCGATTGGACGGTCCGCGGCATCCGTGACTTTGCCGGTCACGATCAAACCACTATCGAGCACAATCTTTCCAGCCGGTCCTCGATTGGTCTCGATGCCGAACGTACTGCGTGGCAGCGAGAGTCGATTCGGCTTGAAATCGCTATGGTCAATTGAGACATGAATTTTTTCCAATGAGACTGGCACGCTAGGATAGGTCCACTTGCCTGCAGAGTCCGTTTTGACAGACTCCCCGACACCGAATTGGCCCTTGTCTCCGGGGCGTTTCTTGTATTCGAGGCTTGGATGAACTTCCGCGCCGGCCACTGGCTTGCCTTCGCCATCCACGATAATGCCTCCGACGGTCCATCCTGCTTCAAGTTCAGCGGTGAACTGGGCAGGGATGGGTTGCGCGTGACTTTCGGATGACCAATTCGCCCAATAAGGTCCAAAGCCTGGAATCGAGATACTGACGTTAAAGCGGTTTGTCGTACGAGGCAGTTTCACAACCATCCGCCCTTGAGCATCAGTCATAACATAGACGCCGTATGATGCTTTCCTGATGAATGTCCCAATTCGAATTTGCTCGGCCGTTGGTGTTGTGCTGCCATGCAGATGGACCATCGACTCCGGTACAATTTCCCCATCCGGTCCCACTACGCGAAGTTCAAATTCTCCAACGTCCGTCGCCAGCGGTTCGGCCGGAGTTGTTTTGGGATTTGGATCATCTTTGTTGACTGCATTGTTAGTGGCGTCCGGCTCTTTCGGTGGAGCACTGTCTGTATCAGCACGCAGGTGAGGCAGCGTCAGGGCTGCCAACAACAGTAGGCCCAATACTGCTAGTGAATTGGGTTTGATTCGAATCGGCCTATCGGAATCCAGCAGCCGCTGTACGCGAAGGAAACTCGAAGCGCGAGAATCCCACCCCAACACGCCGAGTGCTCCGAGCATTCTCTGCTGGCTGCGGCTGACATACCGCAAGATTTGAACGAAAGCTTCGCTCGACTCGATCGCCGAGTTCCCGCTCACAGCATCCGCCAAGTCGTCGCAGGCAAACTCACGAAGCTGGTCGGCCGTGCGATTCGCGACCCAGACGACAGGGTTGAAAAAGTGAATCACCGCTGCAATACGCTGCACGATAACCACCAACAAGTCGCGACGACGAACGTGAGCCAACTCGTGCAGCAAGACCCATTGCAGTTGCCGCGGCGTCAGTAATGACTCGATCCCGCGTGGCAGAATGAGTGTCGGCCGAAGAATTCCCCAAACGGCAGGCGCGGACAGTTCGTCCGTTTCCACAATGCGAATCGACTGTCTCACGCCAATTCGCGAACACAAGCCATTGAGGTCGAAATGAAGATCTTGGATCGACGACAATTTCTTGATGCGTTTGTGAAACCGCAATTGTGTCCGTACTGCTCGTCCGAGCAGTACAAGAACACTGGCGAGCCAGGCAATCAAAAACATAGCCGATACCGTAAGACGTGGCTCACCAGACCGCGGGGCAGTCGCCGTTATTGGACTGGGATTGATTTCAGGTTGCAAGCCAGCCGTTTCCTCGATGAACGAGTTGATCAGCGGCGTTGCAGTGGATGGCAAATCGGAACGGGGAATCCGTTCCGATGTCGTGGCGATTCGTCCCGTGGCCTCGATTTCCGACAAGTCTGAATCACTGGGGAAATGGCCCTGTGTATTTTGGCCGAAGTTCCACGGGGTGGGCGAAGGCGCGTACCAGGACGAGACGAAGTTTGACGGCGTCCACGTTGCAATTGCTGGTGAAACGATCACATTTACGGGGACGATCAGCTTCAGAGGCACAAGCAGAAAGAGCCCGTAGCCCACTTGGGGCGCGACGTGACGGCGAAGGACGAGCCAGGCCAGGCTGATGAGTATCAGCAACGCGGCACTATCCAGAGTGGCCGCAATCATCCAGCCGCTCCAGCGGTCCGCACACGAGTTGATGAATTCGATCAGGGGCTGCATCATTGCCGAGTCCTCCCTTTGGCGCCTTTTGTGGTCGATCCATCACTACCATTTTTTAAAGCCTGTTTCTTGGCATCGATCAGCTTTTGAAGCGAGTCCAAGTCGTCCTCACTGAGCGTCGTCTGTTCGACGAGATGAGCCAGCAGTGGGCCAGTTGATCCCGCAATCGCATTCGTGAACAGTGAATCCGCGGCAGACTGTAACGCAGAGAGTGCACTCTGCACTGGGCGATAGACGAAGCCGTTTCCGACAGGCGTTGTGGAGACATATCCCTTTTCGACAAGTCGCTTCAGCAGCGTTTTGACCGTGGCAGGGGTCCATGCAAATTGTTCACCTGCGATGGTATAGATTTCTCGTGCCATCGCCTTTTGCAGTTCCCAAACGATCTTCATGACTTTCCATTCGGCTTTGGAAAGATCTTTCACCTCTTGGGGGCTCATTCGAATTCCTCGCGAGCAGCGGGTTCAATTTCGGGGCGACATTGCAGGTCCATTTTTCGTGAAGGCCGCGATTCAGAGTGGAATGTACTCATGTCGGCTACGTTTGTAAACGGTATAAAAAAAGAAAATGAAGATCATCACATCGATTGCTATCTGGACCTGTGACAATTGTTGATCGACTGCACCAATTAAGACTTCGTTCAATTGTGGAAGGGGAAACAAAGGACGGGCATCATGCGGTTAGCACGATTCTGACGCGTCCGACAAAAGTCGTTGCTGTCAAAGTCGATTTCGTGCCGCGAGTCCGGAAATCTTCGCAGATGCACTGCCTGAAGCGACCGCAATGATCAGGTGAAACGGGCTATGAACTTCGAAAGACTTGCCATGTCGCAAGAATGAGTCGTGGATCGTATCCTTCGGCTTCGGGCAGAATCGCCGGTTGGCCGGTCCAGTTATCCGTCTTCTTCGCAATCAGCTGTTTCGGATGCCACTGGCGGTGCCTTTCCGAAAACGAATCCCTCTGGACCGCTGGACATTCATGTGACTGCATTTCACGCACTCGACATCTCGCCTCGAGCTGAGATTCGTGATATGCTAGGCAGACCGGTTCCAGTCAGTGGCGGTGTTGCCCTGCCTTTGTTCTAAGTAGGGAAGTAGGATGGCCGCCCTCGGCCGTCGGCGGTCAACTCCGTCGAACCGTTCGAATTCCAAGCGGACAAACCACTCTCGATGATCGCCCAGATTATTGCGTATTCCCCCTTACAGGACGACATTCCGATTCGTCTCAGCATTGGATTGCAATACCATGGAGATCACTGCCGTACGGAGAATCAGGATTGAACTCGTGGCAACTGCCACAGTGATCTTGCTTTGTATTTCTTGGTTGACTGCACGAGCGGAACCCAAAACCGCGGCCTCACCAGCACGGCCTAACCCGGAAGAACAACTCAAGACCGTCGTTTTCGAAGACGACGACCAATTCGAACTCTCTATTGTGAATGCGAAATATCATGTCGCCGCACAATTAAAGGGAGCCGTTACTACGGGCGGAGGAATTGTTGATAGAGTATCGGGCGATAGTGTGCATTTGCGATCAGGGGAGATGATCACTCTCATTGAACGGACCTGGATTTTGCAACTCGCTCCGCAAGAGAACCGATACCGTGGGATCTCGCGTGAGTTGCTCCGACCGGGACTGGCGGTCGATTATGAATTGCAGCAAGGAAAACTTGAAAAGTTAGTCGTCATCGGAATTGCTGCTGTGTTATCGGGAAAGTCCTCGGAACGAGATCGCGTGCAGTCCTCTAAACTGCAACCGGGAAAGACTGGCGCTGAGTCGGGTGATGCGGTACCCCTGGCGACTCAGCCCAATCAGGTTGATTCCAATCGAGTTGTCGAAGCGGTTCAGCCTCGAGCCTGGATCACAGAGCCCGTCGCACTACTGAAGCAGTTGAAAGATCGAGACGCAGCTTTCAACAACCGATCCATTGAAATTGAAGAACGTTCGATTGACCGGATTATGCCCCGTTCTCACTTATTGGACGTGCAGTGGCAGGCAAGACGTTTCGGTCAGCAAGCGGACAAGCTTCCCCCTGATAGTGAAATTCCTGACGATTATGATCAACTTCGTCGAACGAGAGTGTTGCTCACCGCGAGAGGGTCCGAAACCACGGTCGAGATTCTGAATGAATTGGAACACCTCAAACATCCCACATTCTGTGCGTTAATCAACCGAGGTTGCCGGTGGAGTACTACGGGTGGCGTAGAACGCTGTTGGAGCCCGGAAACGGAGACATTGCATACTTTGGGAGCTCCGTCACGCGGTAGCATTCTTGAGTCCAAACGGTGGAGATACGAATGGACCTGCGGTTATGGCGTGGCGTCGTTGATGAAATCCATCACGTCCGCCCGGGTCGATCGCAATCGACTGCAGATCGAAGGTACTGCCCAATTGATCGGCTATGATCAATCGACAGTACTTATGGAGCTTGATCATGATCTGATCATTCGTAATGCGACAATCACAATTCCCGCACAGAATGGAGACGGAGCGAATGACTACGTCGTGAGGACTCGTGGAACCGTCCGTGCCGAGAATGACTTGGCAATGGCAGCGACTGGCAGTCTTCAACGGTTCATGAAACCCAGGAACAAGCCGGCCCGATCAGATGGGCGCCACGACATCGCATTTGTGAGCGTGACAGCACCTTTGAATGATGAACAATACGTGTCACGGACTCGCATTGAACCACCTGCGAAGGCCACTACGGTTGACCTCAAACCGAAAAGGAAGCCGTGAAAGACCGGGATTGGGATCCGAGCTTCAATCATTGTCACAATATCACTGGAACCATCCGCGCTGTGATGCGGGTTAGGGCGGAATAAGTATGGATTGTCCTCAAAAAGCGGACCAACGCCTGACGAAGGCGTGAATCGACCGGACAAGGCATGCTGAGCGCGCGATAAAACCATCTCGTCTTGCGGCCAGTTCACATTACGGCAGGTCTTTTGACTCCGCTTTCAAGCAGAAAAACGAAGCAACTTGGTGCGCGCGTCAATCTGACTCTCGATGGCAATTGGCTGTCCAGCGGCCAATTCACGTGCCGTATTCGGTTCAGCCCCGATATCCATCTATTCAAGTCATGGCTCGTTCTCCAAACCGTGTTTACACCAAAACACCAACCTTCCATTTCCAAACAAACTGCCTGTCCTTTCTTTCCAATTCTCCGATCCCACGGTGCAACGCCCCAGCGCTTCCCAAGCCGCGAATGCAAAACCAGGGGAAGTCCAGCCACTCGCAACAAATGCTCGAAGCAGGACAAAGCGACGACGACTCCGCTGGACATGACAAGAGGCCCCAACATAGAATCCACGTCATTGAACGACGATCCATCGCCGTAATGAAGCAAGCAGCTCAAATCGCGAACCAGCGAGGACCAGCGAATCTGACTTTACTCCAGTACCTGTTTTCCCGGCTACCGCGCTTTT
>JAQGHT010001057.1 GCA_028291565.1 Planctomycetaceae bacterium
ATATGACGTTGCGTCTGTGTCGATCGTTCCCTGGATTCTTTCGTCCAATCGTGACGTCAGCATTTCTGCATGACCGAAACAAACACCTGATGCTGCACATTCTGGAGCGTCCCGAGCAGCATGCTCACATTGGTCGAAGATTCTGTGAAGCGCGGCGAATCTCATCGGCATTGCTCCGCGTGCCGGTTAGCGTTCAGAACCATCACCGGCGAGGGCAACCAAACCTGATAGCCGCTGTCCCTGGCCCAGTCAAGGATTTGCCGCTGCGCGTTCCTCCTTGACTTTGGGACACCGCCTGTCACTCCGGACATTGCCCTCGCAGGCGATATCTCCTTCCCTTCTACGTCATGCGAAACGCAACAACATCAGCGGCAGAACGTCAGGCACTTGGTGAAAAAATCACTTCCCCGTTCAAAATCGATTCTCCGAATTTGTCGTGGGTTGACTCCTTCCCAGCATTGCGGGTCACATCCTCCCAATGCGACGGAGTGTACGACGGAGATGTGCACTGGGCCATCATGGAAGACAGGCCCTGCGGCACTATTCTCGCGGATGTGGATGTCGGACCGAATTCTCTTCCTCTCGCCACCTTGTTTGCGTCGTCGTCGGATCTTCTGACAGCAGCGGAATTGGCGCTCGGTGAAATCGAGCGGCACCAAAAGCTCCTTGGTGTAAGTAAGGACGAGCGTTCTGACATTGCGTTCACTGCTCTGCACTCGGCCATCGAAAAGGCGAGAGTCAAATTGTGAACTCGTCCTTTCCCGATTTCATTTCTTTCCTCAATTCCTATGGAACATTCCTACATTGCACCCGAGCACCTTAAGATTCTGCGGCGAGTAGAACAGAATCCCGGCTATTACACCGATTGTTGTCCTGGCTGTTACTTGCCATTCTCGGCATGCCAGTGCCCGAGTCAGATTGCTCATTGCAATCAAACTTCGGTCCAGTTCGGCAAGTAATGACGAACAACCTCAGAATCCTGAATTTTTTTCAGAGTCCAATACGGTTCGATCCGGGAAAACATGTTCGTCCCGAAACACTCGTCATTCTTGGACGGATTACCACAAATCCAAATGCTCGCCACTCGACATAACGTCTTAATGTGTAGCATGTTGTGCGCACATCCTTCCAAGCCGATGTCGAACCATTCTGATCCCGCTTCGCTCGGCGGCGACCGGATTCTCAAACGGCTGCTGAAAAAATTCTTTGAATTTTGGAGCGTTCCAGTGATTTTTCTATTTCGATTGTGCTTCCCAGCGCACCAAGATATCGAAGGAGCCAATTGATTTGGCACGAATCTGCGCCCAGCCTTGCAAGAGATAGAGAAGAATGCCTGACTCAAACGACAATTCGTTCGAAGTCTTGTTGGACGGTGCTCGCAACGGCCGAGCCGACTCAGTGAACGAGTTAATCGCTTATGCGAGAGATTTTGTCCGCAGAAAGGCGGGAATTGCCTTTCCACCGCTTCTACAGCGACGTGTCGATGCATCGGATGCCGCCCAGGATGTCGCCCTGGAGGTTGTCCAAACATTGTCACAATTCAACGGGACAACGCAGGCGGAATTTGAAAACTGGCTGCGAATGATTCTCGCCTCTCGAGTGCTACGCTTTATTCGCGATCACATCGCCGTCCAAGCGCGCACTGTTCGTCGAGAACACATTAGCGATGATGTTACGATGTTGTCTCAATTGACGAGTGACCTCACACCGCCGCATATTGCCGCAGAACGTCGGGAGTGTGCTGAAACGCTATCAGAAATTCAGTCCACACTTTCCGAACAAGCGTGTCTGGTCTGGATTTGGCGTGCCGAAGACAAGTCAATCAGGGAAATCTGCAGGAAACTTCAACTCAAATCCGTTAATGAAGTCGCCCGAATGTTACGCGAAGTGCGTACTGAATTGAAACGCTACGGACTTGATCGCGACTCTTGAAGGGATTGATCGCTCGATGGCAGACACCGAGAAACCTTCCGATCCAGAAGTTGATGGCATTCTGGCCAACTATGAGGAATTGTTGGACCGAGAGACCATCCGCCCTAATGCCTACATGAAGGGCTTAACACTCCGATCGGAAATTCAGGAGTTTGTGAGCGAGTGTCTGGGTGATGCCTACCGCGATGCGGTCCGGCGGCATGGCCCCCTCCGTAGCGGCCAGCGCTTTGGCAAGGATGGAAAATATCTGATCATTAAAGCCATCGGTCGCGGTGGGCATGGTCACGTTTATCTCGCCGAAACGCCGATTTTCCAGACCTCATCAGAGACTCGCCATGTGGCGCTGAAGATCTTGAACCCAACGGCTCACAATGAGCATGCGTCCGCCCGCTTTCGACGCGAACAACTGCATGCATCCCAAATCGTTCACCCAAATTTGGTCGCCGTCTATGAGGCAGAAGATTACGATGGCGACCAATACATTGCAATGCTGTACGTGCCAGGGGATGAAAACGGAGACCGTACGCTAAGCGACTGGCTGACGCGAAGAGAACCGAACGGAGCCGCCCAAGAGGCGTTTGCTATTCAGTGGCTATTGGGTATTGCCAAAGGAATCCAGGCATTACACCACGCGAGTGTTATCCACCGCGACATCAAGCCGCATAACATCTTATTGTGGCGTGCTGCCGAAACGGTCCAGGTTTTGGTTGCGGACTTGGGACTGGCTCGCAGTTCCGAAGACACACTGATTACGCGGCCACACATTCCCGTTGGAACTCCGAGTTACATTGCTCCGGAGCAAATGGCTGGCGCGGCGTGCGATGAGAGGAGTGATCTGTATAGCTTTGGTGTCACAGCATATCAGTTCTTGACCGGCCGATTGCCCTTTCACTCTCCCAAACTGCCACCAAATATCCTGATTCATCCCACTCCACTGCAGCAGTCCGTTCCCCTCTCTGTCATTTGTCCCGAACTTGACATTCGGCTCGAAGAAATCGTCATGCGCTGCCTCGCACCGAATCCTGACAATCGCATTTCCCAAATCGACCTTGTGGTAGAAGCCTTGCAGGACATCATTCAAACACCCGATTTAAGCCGTGTCTCTCGGTGGCGTCGTCTTGCTATCGGATTGCGAAGGCTCAATCGTAGAGTTTCACCAGTTTGGCGGCAGCGCCTTGTTCCTGCCAGTCTGTTCATTGTTATTCTGATCCTGATCGCCATCTGGAATGATAACTGGAAACCATCTGCGTTTCGTTTCAAGTCGTCAGCCTCGGTAAACTCCTCGACCACCGTACCTATTGGGATTCCAAGCGAACAAAAGCCGATTTCCGACCAACAAGGTCCAGCTTCCCGAGTTGCAAACAGCCGGGTGCCTTTAGAGTTAAGATTGCATCAGCAGATCCTCGCCGAAGCACAATCAAGTCTTGATCAAGGGAATCATGATGCAGCTTTTCTCGCATTACAGAAAGTGGAACAAGCTGATGCAACTTGGGCAGAAGGCTATCTATGGCTGCAACTGGCTTCGCTGCCGTATTGCCGAGAAGTTGTCTCCGTGCATGATTGGGGTGTCTCAACCGGACTGCTGCATGCGGACGGTCAAAGTCTGCTAACGTTTGGTAGCGATGGTCGAGTTGTCGCGACGCCGCTATTCGGCGGTGAAACGCAGGAATTGCAAACGGGGGTGTGGGATACGTCAGCGCAACGTTGGCTGCCTGCAATTCATCTCAACGTGAATGAACAGGTCCAGGATAAGCCGGATTCGGAATGTGTGACGCAGGTCACGTCACTCGGTCCCCAGTTGGAGAGTTTTGTCACAGTCAGCCAAACAGGCCGCGCCGGAATCTGGAATTGGTCAGAAAACAAGTTGTCGCAACAACGCACATTGATCGAAAGGCATCCGTGCCCATTGACGGCCGTTTGTAGTTCTTCTGATGGGCAGGAACTGATTCTTGGAGATGCCGAAGGCCGGCTGTTTCGGAGTGTTGGACAGGATACTGTTCAACCGATTGAAGTACGCCTGCAAGCCTCGCCGATCATGGACCTGGTGCGGCTCTCCGCCTCAACTGTTGCTGTCGCTCAGGCGGACGGCTCTATAAGTTGTTTGTCGTCCGACGGCAAAAAACTCCGGTACCGGCAGACATATTCCAAATGTGCCTGGGATCTTGATGTGTCTCTCAACGGCAATTTGCTGGCGGTGGCGACGGCAGACCCGGAAGTTCTGCTCCTGCGGTGGAACGAGGAAGATTCAGTTCTACGTCAGGAATCTCGATTTCCCATGCCAGTCGACGTGGAGGGAGAATTCAGCGCCGTGCATGCCGTGCGACTCTCACCAAGCGGTCACCTTCTCGCGGCTGGAGATAATCTCGGTCGCTTCGCACTGTGGGACATAGATCGGTCGCAACCAGCATTTGTCGAGCACCAGGAGAAACGCGATGCCTATCTGAAAGCTCGCAGCACTTGGCCTCCATGGATGCAGAAAACCTATCGTGGCTTCGAGTTTTACGACGAGGAACGTCGTGTTGCGTCATACGGCTGCGACGGGGTACTGAAACTCTGGCACCTCCAACCTGATACTCGTGGCTCGGTGGCTCCCCTCCCCCGACATCCACTGTTGCACGCAGCTCCCGGACATCCGAACTGGATCTGGACCGCTGGCGAACAATCGCTTTCAGTCCGGAATGTCGTCACGAACGAATTAATCGAGGTTGATGCGGGCCAATTGATTTGCTCGCTTTCATCACTGGCTACCACAGTAGACGGCACGGTCGCCGCCACTGGTGACACAGCCGGCAACATCAGGTTCTGGCAATGGCGGGATGGTCACATTTCTCCCAATGTGCGGGAGCCATTGAAAATGGACGGAGCCGTCACTGCATTGGCAATCGAACCCTTGGGGTCGAACGTGGCGGCATTGGATACGACTGGATTGTTGCGACAGTGGACAATTGCAAAAACGGGCGCTGCAACGACGCAAGATTCACACATCGAACTTCCAGTTCGCCCCATCTTGGCCTACAACAGCGACGGGCGGCTGTTGGCTGGTTCCGCACCTGGGCAAGGCGTCTTGATTTTCGACACTCGAAATCTGCTGAATCGTCAGCATCCACCTCTTGCAGCGGGACTCGGTGCGACGAGTCTATTCTGGCCGCCGACTTTGCCGAGTGCTCTTATCGCTGGCGATACCGACGGTTCCCTTCGCATCCATTCAGTTGAACATAAAAAACACCCCGACTTCAAACCGAAAGGACTACTATCGTCAGTCGCTGGACTGACGCTTTGTCAGCCTGGGAATCTGCTCGCGGCGATTTCTGAAAGGGGATTCGTGCGGCTGATTCCTTTAGCTGGTGGCGATCCGCTGTTTTCATTTTCAATCCGCAGAGAAGTTGAACCGGGCAACCCAATCACATGTGCCGTGTCTGATGCTTCCGGCAAACATTTGGTCGTCGGGTCCGAAAAGGGAACATTGGAGGTCATGAAGACGGTTCCCGCCCTGAAACGTCCGCCAATGACAAAGTCTGCAGCCTGGACCCAGCAGGAAATCATCCGCAGCGAAGGTCCCACTCGTGTGAACTTTCGGGATTGTTCCGTTCAACCTTTGCCGAAAGGTAGCTTGGCCATACTCCATGCCTCCACGCCGAGGACTCCCGGTTCACAATTCCGGGAAGAATTGATCCGACTGAGCGTCTGGAAAGACGGCACATGTACACATCATCCGATCTCTCAAATTGATGCCGGCAAACAACCCAGCGTGGATGGCGAAGTCCGTTCGCTCAATTTGTGCGTCTCCGACAACTCATTATGGTCGGCTTATCGACACCCGTCTCCGGAGGAGGGACCGTACCAGGGTACAATACGGCTGCAGCAATGGTCGGTCGGGCCGAATGAGACGTTGCACGCGATTCCCATCGGCGAATTGGATTGTAAGTTGATCGGAAATCACGGCTTTGATCTGCATACATCACCGGGAATATCAGGCAAGCCGACACTCTGGCATTTCAGTCATAGCGGACACTATTTCCTGCGAACGATTTGGAATGGGACCGATTGGATCACGTCAACGATCGGACGCCAGGGGGACGGCTTCAAGCATGTCGGTCAAGCGGATCTGACGGGACAGTTTCATGCCCTGTTTCGGCCGAACCGGTACAACACGGAACCGGGCGTTCCCGTCTATCTCTCCGTCGATCCCAATACGAACAACGAATTTCGGGAAGTCTTCGATCGAATTCCAGTCTTCAAAATCTACTCAGTAACCGTGCATGACCGGATGCCGAAAGTGTTGTATGCGCGGCGAAGTGTCCGTGACCGCACTGAACTGGTGCTTGGAGAGCGTCGCGAAGGGAACTGGCAACTTGAAACACTTCTGGAATGGGAGGCATTTGAGACTCCAACCATTTCAAATCTTGTCTTTTTGTCACCCACGTCGATTGGTTTCGCTGCGCAATTTAATCAACCACGTCGATTGCTCTGGATCGAACGACGCGGCACCAACCTGACGCAACAAGTCATTCAAGAATTCCCCGAAGAACTCCAATTTGATGAAGGACTGGTCGCCCGCATTCAGGATCAGGAATTACTTGTCATTTCCGCTCAAAACAGTGAGACAGCCGCATTTGTGCGGCTATACCAAACAAAACTCCCCGCCCCTCAGTAACACTGGTCATCTTGGAAAGCACTTCCTGTGGGAGTCAACTCGGTCAGTGGCCGCCGACGATTGCGGAACCTTCGATCGAAGCTGGATTCGCACCACAATTCGTAGCGTTCCAGGAATGGTTTGAAGTCCACTGGCTGCGCGGAAATGCCGCGCCTGCATTTGTCGCATGGAATGATCGCCAACGCCCGAGGACACCATCCGCGATTCCACCTGCGGCGACGTGACAACCAGACCGAGGCTTTCAGTCTCGGCTTTCTGGCGCAGCCGCTGGAGGTTTCCAAACCTTCAGGTATTTTCCAAATTCTTGCAACTTTTTTAGTTTTTTTGGCTCCACTCCACGCAATTGCGCACCTTGATAATGCAGTCCCTCTGCCAGCTGTTTATTGATGGAGAGGCCATTCGATCGAATCGATTTAAACTTCGCTTGCTTTTTTGTGAAAGTCGACACTCTGAGAACGGAGCATTTCGAATGAACGTACTTCTGTTCGTGGCACTATTACTTCCTTGCCAAAGCGGTGGCAAAATCGTGAAGAACTCCGATGTCCTGGTGTCGCAGGATTGGTCGGATAGGTCTCGGGTCATTTCACTGACGCCGTCCGAAAAGTGGACTGATGGTGTTGCGTGGATCCTGGCCACCAGGGATCGCGAGCACGCTTGCTGGAAAGGCGTCTACACTTTTCTTCGTCCGTCGAACGACTCCGAAGATCTCATTTACCTTAGAATCGGGTTGACAAGGCGTTACGACTATACGACGAATGATGATTTCGAAATGACATGGAAAATGAATCCCAAATTCAAGCCTCAAGGAATGCTGCTTGAGATCCCCTTAGAAAGCAGCTCCGTACCCCAAGAGATTCTGACCGCATCCATCACGAGTGTGTTTTACGTCGATGAATCCGGGAAAGAAACAACCCGGAGGGCCGAGCCAGAAGGATTCTTGCAATCACTCGCCGGTACGGGCGATGTCATTACGCTTCGAGATCCTGAGACGGTGAGAATCGGAGAAACATTGCGATTGCGAGGTGGCAACAATGGACTCCAAACGATCAACTTTCCAGATTTGCTGCCCCCGGGTTTCAGGAATCGACAAGACAAACAAAAAGTGGTGACAAACTTCCGACCGGATGGCAACTCCTCGATTGAAAAACTGTGGACTCAAGCCAAGCAGTCTGGGAATCCGAAGGAAGTACTCGAAATTTCCAATATCTTGTTGAAACTCGATTCGAATCGAGCCGAATTACATCACTTCCGAGGATGGGCATACGCTCAGTTGAATGAGCATCAAAATGCTGTCGACAGCTATTCTCGCGCCGTCGAGCTGAATTCACGAAGCGGTTCACTTTTGCGCTCACGAGCCATCGAGTACAGCAAGCTCAAGAAATACTCCCATGCTAAAGCGGATTGCATTTCAGCGTTGCAACTTGAACCAAACAATTCTTACTGCTTGAACCAACTTGCCTGGCTTTTGGCAACGTGTCCAGACGCGACGGTCCGAGACGGCACGCTGGCGGTCAAATACGCAGACAAAGTCTGTCAACAGACCATGTTCAAAGATTGGACGTACGTCGACACACTGGCTGCAGCCTACGCAGAGGCAAGGGACTTTCGACGGGCGGTGTACTGGCAGACGGAAGCTTTGGAACTGCTCACTGAGGAAAAATCGCGAGAAGGGCTAACTGAACGCCTGGCACTTTACAAGGCGGAGAAGGCGTATGTTGAACCTTAAGATGATCGCCCGAACTGAATACTGTTGGGATTCATGTCGAAGCTGGGATCCTGTGTGACAGTGCTCAGACACTTTCAGAGCCCAGCCCGGAAGTGCGGTTTGCCGTACCAAGCAACGGAAAAGTAATGCCTGGTTCAACGGATGTGTCGAGTTTCGGAATCGAACGGACTGGTTTCGAAAAACTCGAGCGACAGGTTCTTAATTGAATTCCTCAACAGCCGTCCTTGAGTGGAGTGAGTGGCTTCCCCTGTGCACCATGATGTCAATCGACATTTGATGGTAGACTGCTTCAATGCATTGGATGCGGTCAGCAATCAGCAGCGGACAACAAGCTACTATTAAACTGCTTCTGGTGCTGTCTCAGGCTTGAAAAGTTGCTCTTCGGTTGTCGTAGTGAAGCCGGCGAATGAAACTTGGCCGAGGGTAATCTCCCAATTACGTATTTCTTCAGAATGGGATTGTCGCGTCATTCCCAAAACCGGATCACCTGTTTGATTCACCTGGACAACCAGTCGATCCCAAATGTCATCAAGGGTCTGTACAACCCACTCTATCTCGCATCGTTTGATTTGCTCAATTAACTTTGGAACTGTCTGACCGTCGCTGAGTTGTGTCACTTGAGGAAACGATTCATCAAGCTTCATCGACGCAGTCCCGTCGGGGCGGCGCCGCAGTACTGCCTGCACCGTCGGCCACTGCTGTGATCGAGTCAGACTCTCGGCCACGATGGGGCATTGTGGAAGACATGAGATCATATCTCATAACGCTCTTCGATTCGTGCGCATGCAATTTCAGGACGGTTTTACGCCGGAATCGTACGTTCTTCAAAATCAGGTATGACAGTCAGTATTACTCATGGCGAAAGTGGTTTCAATTAGTCAAAGTCAGTTGCGTACTATCTCATTGGATTCGGTCGGATTGAAGGCAATGGATCACCTCTGGGATCTCCTGACAAATGGGAATGCTTTCCTACTGGGCTTGTTGGCATGGATTCTTTATCGGGTGGGTTTGGCGGTAGCTCGTGATCGTCCCGAGATCCAATCGTGGGCTTCACGAACTGGAATTGGAGTCCTGGGCTGGTTCGTCCTGACTCACCTAGTACTACACCGACGGCCGGATGCCGCGGATTTGCTGACGCTCGCGATTCGAGGACTGGTTGCCGCAGGAATGACGTACGCCATTGCTTTGCTCATCTTACCCTACATATTCGGTGTCGTTGCCGTGTGGAACTCATTCGTACGCCGAATCCAGACGACAGTCGCATCGTATAATCTTCATCGCGAACGCTTGAAAGCTGCACTGAAAGAGGAACTCGAGCAAATGGCTCGGCAACGAGAGTGGATCAGAACTGCCCCTGAGAGGGACGAAGCACAGCGTCTGGCTCAGGAAAAATCCGACAGTGATCAGAGACAGAAGCAAATGGCGTCCAAACGCCGCGAAGACGCGCGGTTCGCCTGCCATGTCTTTTATGACCGCCATCGATCCGAGCTGCACGAAAAGTTTTCATCAAAAAAGTTACGCAATTATTTCGAGCGGTATCTGGCGGACACGTTGGCGGCGGAGGAAGTCGAGACGCGGGCCGAGCAGCTGAAGGAAATGCTTCTGAATATTGTTGAAGCCAATCGCGGACCAAAACCTCGGTTTTCGAATGTGGGAGAGATACACGACCATTTCAAACAGCAACAACAATCCGTACTCAGCTCGGATTTTTCGAAGGATGTCAAAGATACGTTGATTTCAGATCTCGCCCGAGAAGAAATCCGGGCCATCAGGGAGTTGCGTAAATTATGATTCCTATTCTACTGGGACAGGAAGACAGTAACCGGATCTATCTGGATCCCGAATTGTTCCGCACCCATTTTCATCTCGTCGGAGCGACCGGCAGCGGAAAAAGCACCGCGCTGCTTGCGATGTTGCAACCGATTCTCATGCAGTGCGAGAGCGAGGCGTGTTGTCTGTTTCTGATCGATCCGATCGGCAATCTTTCCAGAGACCTACTGCGGTTCATCGCGCATCCCCGCTTTTGCCCAGATCACGTTCGGGAACGGCTGGTCTACATCGAGCCAGCCAATGAGCAGTATGTGATGCCGCTCAATCCGCTCACGTACACGACCGAAGGCAGTCGCTACTACCAGACGATGCGTTCCGTCGATATCGTGCTCCGCGCCTGGGCAGCCCAGGATGTCAGCCAGCAACCGCGACTGTTGCAATGGACTTACAAAGCGTTCTGCGCCGCAGCCCAAATGGGATTTCCGATTTCGATGTGTCAGTATCTGTTGCATCCCGGTCAGCCCGAACATGAAAAAATGCTGGCACGGATTCCCGGCGACGTTCGGTATCACTGGCAGGAGATTCTCAAGGGGCATGGCAACGAAGCCACGCGGATTTTGGAATCCGCACGCAATCGACTCGACCCGTTTTTTGAATCGGTCAATCTCCGACGCATGTTCGGCGTCCGTACAAGTCTCTTTGACTGTGAACGCTTTATCCGCGAACGGAAGGTGGTCATTCTGAATCTCGGCAAGTATGGGAAGATCCCCGGGTTCGTCGCCGACACGATTGGCGGACTGGCACTCAATGAAATCGTCGAGACCGCCAATCGGATTTCCACGAACGAAGGGAGAGGCGTCGTCGATCCGACGTATGTCGTCATGGATGAGTTTCAGAAGTACGTCGGTGTGGATATCGAAGATGCCCTCCCCACCGTGAGACAAATGGGATTGCGGCTCATCCTCGCCCATCAGAGTTTTTCGCAATTGGAGCGCGAGGATGTCGATTTGACACAAATGATCTGGCAAGCGCGCAGCCGGTTGGTGTTTGCGAACAGCGCGAAGGATGCTGACATTCTGGCAGATGAATTGGCGAAGCTAACTTTCGATCCACTGCGCATTAAGGATCGACGAACCAGTCTCAAACAATTGATCACAGGTTATCGCAAAGAGTGGCTCGAGAATATGTCGACCTCGGAAACGAAGTCAGATTCGTCCTCCGAACAAGAGTCCATTGGGGAGAACCAATCCAGTGGGGAAACGACGGCTCATGAGCAACTCTACCCGACAAGGAATGTCGGAAAGGGCGAACAGCGCGGGAAGGCCAGCGGCAAGTCTTCAGCAATTGGGTACGGACAGAGCTACGGAAGAAGCCAAGCCAATGTCCCAATCCATTCCACGATTGAAGAGGTTTCGAGTCTCACGTACCAGAGCTTTGAGGAGTGGTCTTTGGACTGGGGAAAACGCATCCGCACATTGGGGACCGGTGAGACGTACGCCATGTTTGCCAACGATCCACAAATTCGAAAGATCCAAGTTGAACATTTTCCCATTGACGACACACCTGAACTTCGAACGCAAATGAATGAACTCCTCGCTCGCAACTTTGAGTCATCCTTTTTCATTTCCGGCGAAGCAGCCGACCGGGAAATGGAAACGTTCCGCCAAGAATTGTTGACGTCGCCACCGATCGTCATTCCAGGGAAGACGTCCAATCAAAAGAAATTGCCCAAGCCACGTCCCGAAACTCTCTTTGATTGAGTCATGTGCGTGTCAGGAATTTGCCGACTCCGTTGGTTGGGCTGCGACGTATCTTGCGTGAGCCAAATCGGCCGCTTCACTCAGACTCAATCCGCCGTGCCCGACGACGTCCAGCAAGACGTGCCGAAACAGTTCGCGTTCACATGCCAGCACGCCAAACTGAATCAGATACTGCATGTTGAGTTCATGTTCCTTGCAGAACCGTTCGAGCCGATCACTGACCTGAGCGTGAAGCAGTTCTTGTTCACGAATTTTTGTTTCCGCGTCCGACATTTCCCGCAGTCGTAACTCTGCATCACCGCTGCGAAGATTTCGACCGACGTCTGAGGTCGCCGAATATTTTGCAAACAAGCCGGGGCAGGCACTTTCATAGGGGGACTGATCAAGGTTGCGCATGCATCCAGAATATGCCGCCATCATACTGGCGCAACCGCATGAAGCGACGATGTCGCATCAACCTCGA
This sequence comes from Planctomycetaceae bacterium, assembly GCA_028291565.1. Classification (GTDB taxonomy): domain Bacteria; phylum Planctomycetota; class Planctomycetia; order Planctomycetales; family Planctomycetaceae; genus JAKFVC01. Next base: position 12,306 of record JAQGHT010001057.1, read on the forward strand.
CATTCCGCAAAATCAAGCCATCCATTGATGGTCACTGAAGTCCGGTCAATGTCTTTTCTCCCGAGGAGTCTATCTGCGGTCTCGCCGCTCCGCAGGCGAGTCGGATATCAATCGCCTTCAAGGTCACAAACAAACCCAAGACGTATTGTCAGGAAATGGTTCCGGCAGGGGGTTCCGACACCGGTTCCGGCAGTGGTCCGGGCCGGAACCTGGAAGAGGACGAGTTGTGTGTTGTATGTTGTTTCCCCCCAGCCGTTTCGGGGCCGCCAGGGTTTGTCTGCAAACCCTGGCTAATGTGCAGCGTGCAGGGGGTGACCGAATTCGTGTTCGAATTCGGTTTCAAACCCTGTGGTCGGTCGGTCCACGCCACGCTTCCTCCACATTAGCCAGGGTTCCACCCTGGCGACCCGGCGACCGCCTGATCTACATTGCATTGTTTGGCGGGATCATGGAAGTCGATTTGAAATTCAGTATCAGCGGTCGCCCTCGGCCTTGAGGGCCGAGGCGAAACGGCCACCCCCTCCATGTTTTTGTTGGTGTGGGTTGTAGGTGTTTGGACGAACCAATGACGATGTACTATTTCTTGGGCCACCGTTTCGAAAGTGTTGCACGGCGGAGTCCTCAGACCGTCAAGGGCGGCTCGCCGACCGGCGTTCGCAACGGTTCCTGTCGCCCGGTGGGCTCGGGCAACCGGCACGCCGCACGCGGTTCGCTCCCTGTGACGGCGGACTCCGCCATGCGATCGCCTCAACGCGTTCCCCGTCGTGTGAATGGCGAACGCCACTTTTATTTCATTCTCATTTTTCTTATGGAGAACTTTTTTCTACAGCAACTGCGGATCGCCCACGGATCCGATGTCTTTCAATCGCATTGGAGTTGTCACTGCAAAGCCTGCGAACAGAAGCGAAGTGCGGTCTCCAGGCTGGTGGAATCCTTCGCAACGATTCCGGCAAAATGGATTGAAGAACTGGCAGAGCACCGAGGAAACTCAATCGCGATGCCGATGTGGGGCAGTGTGTTCGTCTCGTCAGATCGAGCGGATCAGCGGGCAATTGCGGCATTGCTGCAGCCGCTCACTGAAGAGGACGATGATGAACGAGCCACGCTTGCAGCGTCAGGCTGGTCCGAAGTCGGCACGACCGGGGTGCTGGCCTTGTCGCTTGACGAGGAGTTGATTTTGGGGGTGCATGGTGCTGGCTATGATTTCTTTTCCGCCCACTGGGAACCACTATATGACCAGCTCGGGTACCACTGGCACGAGTGTAGACGTCAGTAGTGAAAAGATTTTGCCATCGACAAAGATTTCAAATAAATCTCGCTTGACGGCGAAAGTTTGGAGGATATAAATAATGAATCGACTTCATTGGAAGTTGCCTCCGGTTGACGATTGCTGCCGCCACGACTGCCAGGTCGTGAAGCACTATTGCCCGGTTGTACTCTCATCCCCTCGTGGGATCGTTTCCACCGAGTCTCTTCCCCCTTTCGGAAGATTACTCGGTGCTTTTCTTTCTAGACGATCGCGGGGACACCAATCATGCCGGTCACCGAAACCGATATCTTATTTCTGCGGACGCTCGCCCGATATTACGTCCTCACGCGAGACCAGCTCCAACGATTGCGCGAGAAGGAAGTGTCCGACCGCAGCGTCCGCAAGCATCTGCTGAAACTGCAGCAGGCGGACCTCATCGTGAAGCATCGCGTGCCTGTGATGATCGCCGGATCAAACGGAGCGGCACCGGTGTACTACGTTACGAAAGCGGGGGCCAGGTGCCTGGCGGATCACTTTGGGGATGATCGGTATTTGAAGACTAATACTCGTGAACCGCGAGTCGACCGACTCAATCATTGGGTTGCGGTCAACGAGACGCGGATGATTTTAGAGGCGGCAATTGCGTCCGTTCCTGGTCTCACACTCAATCACTGGATCCACGAGTGGGAAGAGATTGACAAGGAACCCGGCGACCGCCCTCGTTTCACTTTGCATACGCAATTGCGGGAAAATCCGCCCTTGTCGTGTTCACCGGATGCTGCGTTTCTGCTGTCGATCCAAGGACATGCGAAGGTTTTTTACCTGGAGTGCGACCTCGGGTCGAGTTCTCCGCAACAGGTCGCCGCTCGCAAGACCAAGGGGTACGCCGAACTCGCCCGCCAGGAGCGACATCGCGGCCACTTTCCGGACACGACTCTGGATGAGTTTGGCGTGCTGATGGTCACCACCACACAGCAACGCTGCCTGCAAGTTACCCATGAACTGCGCAAATATGAGATGCCCGAGATCTGGCGGCTCGTCTCCGCTACGGACATGACGCCCGAGCGGGTGCTGCGAGAACCCGTCTTTTATGGAACAGAGAGCCTCGAACCGAAGCGACTGCTGAAAATCAATGTGCCGATATCCACCGAAAGGGACTTAGCAGTCGCCAAAGCGACTGGGGATTGATAATTGGCTATCACAGGACTTCGTACCGACTCAGGAACGCGTGCGTTGTCGTGTTGTAGTGCATCCTATCGGGATGCCCTTATATATGTTCCCCTACTGCCTATGGAAACTCGAACCAAGAAAGTCACAGCTGGAGCTTTGCAGAATCTGATTTCAAAAGCCGCTTACGAATGTCGCATCCAAGTCAGTCCTGAATCCGCGAACGAATTCCAAGTGGATTTTGATTTTGATTCCGCGTTTTCAAAAGCTCGCACCACAATCCAACAGAGATTTGGTCGACTTGGGAAGCGTATCTTCCGGTGTGTCCGACTGGCGTATGTGATGCCGCCTGTGACACCGGAAAAACGTTTTCGTGACATTAAGGGACTTCCCACCTGGCGCTTCGATCTTACCGTGATCGTCGCGGCGCTGGTACTGGGTGTTCCGCTCCTCTTTTGATCGAGGGGGGGGAGTGTACCTGAGACCTCCCCCGGGACTGGTTCTTCGAGAACCCTTTTTCGCGACCGAAGCACTTTTCGCTTCGGTTCGCTCCGTTTGCCACACACCCAAGTCTTACTCGTGTTAATCGCGGTCAGGGCCTGCGATGCAACAGTGAGACGTGTGGATTTCATACCTTTGCGGGTGCGTTGCCCGTGAAGTTTTCTTACCCCCCATGCATATGGCAACCTCTAACAAACCCTGGAAAGTTTTTCGGTCATCCGGTGTATCGGCCAGTATCTTCGAGAATCAAACCGATACCAAAGACGGTGGCTCGAAGTCGTACTTCAAAGTCAGTCTCACGAAAACCTATCGTGACGGCGATGAGTTCAAGTCGACGAGCAGCCTGAGTCGCGATGACCTGCCTGCGGCCGTACTGCTGTTGCAGTTGGCCTGGGCCTCCATCCTGGATGCGGAATCCACGAATGGAGAGGACAAGGAATAATCCGAAGCGGGGGCGTTTGCCCTGAACGCCCCCGTCGCTTTCGCTCTGCGAAAGCCTGCCGAGTGCGAGATCGTCGTGTCTCCGTACCGACGTGGACCAGCGATTGAACCCGGCCGTTTCAACATCCGCAATACCTTTCTTACGTGAGCACCACCCTCTCTGGTGCTCCACGCTCTCTCATGTTTCACCGGCCGGGAATCGTTCCCGTCCGTTTGAGCAATAGCGTTATCTCTTGTAAGGAAGGATTGTTCCCATGCCCATGGAAGCAAAAATCACGTCGTGGCACGCAACTGCCAATTGTGCCTGGTGCGAAAAGGATCGCGAGTGCGTCACGGCGGACTTCGGAGACGGCTTCATCAGCCACTCAGAACTCTGCTGGACCTGCTTGCAAAAGGCGGTCAAGGTCCGCAGCAAACAGGATCAGAATCTGGCTTCGAAACCCAAGTAGCAGTGTTCACCTCTTCGTGTGCCGGCATCTCACTCAAACGCAGTTGCGCGCGGGCCATGATGCTGGCACGCTTTGAATTCCTGCCACAACATCGTGGCCGGAATCGAATCCATCGTTCTTTTCGCGGAAGGGTTAGTCATGGCCAAACAGGATCAACGTCAGGAATCCCGTCGTCCCGAAGCGGTATTCCGCGTCGGGTTCGTCAGTGCATCGGTCTTTGTACATGATGTCGATACCGACGACGGCAAGCGGGCAATGCGGAGCGTCAATGTCCAGAAACGCTACAAAGAAGGTGACGAGGCCCGCTACACGTCGTCCTTCAATCTCGGCGAACTGCCACAGGCGATTCGCGCCCTGCAGCTCGCCCAAAGCTACGTCGAGGGACGAGAGGCCCAGTTGTCGCTGGGTGAGTAAGAACGGAACGGATGGTGCCGGCCAGGTCTGCAAGCAGACTTGGCCGGCTTTTTTCTGTCAAGCACTTGCGGACGATCACCAAGGGGATACTGCCATGAATCGAGACTCTGCCGGTCTGATCAATGCTCACGAAGCCTATAGCAAACGGGCTGTGTTGGAACGCCTCGGGATTTCCCAAAAGTTTTGGGATAAGCTGCTGGACGAGGGACTTCCCTACACGACAGTGGGTCACACACGTTGGGTGACCGGGAAAGACCTCATCGAGCATCTCTCCAGGAACGCGGAAAGAAAACAGACATGACACATTGTTCATTCACACAAAGGAGATTCCCATGCCGAGACGACCCGAAATCGGGAACGTACAACTATATCCAAACCGACCGCTCCGCAAAGCGGATCGCAACGGCTATGTCCTCAAGTTTTACTGTCCGCTCCTGCGAACGCGAGTCAGAAGAAATTGCGGGACGCGCGATCGCACTGAGGCCCGCCGCATCCTCCGAGAGTGCCGGGAACGGCTCCTCAATGGCGAGTACGCGGCATCCGGCGGAGCGATAACGGCCAAGTCGGCGCTGGCAAATGTTCCGGGTGCCCACGCAGCTCCGGCTGCGAATCAACAGGCAGACAATCGCAGTTGGCAGGATTGTTATCAACGTTATCGTGACCATCGCAGCACGCGAATCCGTGAGACTTCACTTGGTGATGCATTGTCAAGGTTGAATATCGCAGAACGCATCTTCGAGGGCTACCGAGAAGACCGTGGACTGACCGAAGGATTGCCGGTGGCGGAAGTCATGACGCTTGATCTCCTGGAATATCTGCAGGACCGCCTGCTGGCTGGTGATGAGTGTCGCTATGACTGCCGTTCGCCCAATACGGTCAACAGCATGATGGGGGCCGTCATGGCGTTCGTGAGGTTCTGCCACACCCGGGGCTGGATTCCCACGGTCCCGCCCGTCGAGAAATTGGATGTGGACGACGTGATGAAGGGCCGGCCGATCACGACCGACGAGTTTGAATCAATGCTGAAGGTCACTCCCGATGTTGTTGGTCCAGATTCCGCTGTGTCGTGGCAATTGGCGTTGCGTGTGATCTGGGAGAGTGGTTTCCGTGTCGGTGATCTCATGGATTTCTCATGGGACGATGACCGACATATCCGTCCCATCTGGCCCACACAAAAGCGACTACATCCCACGTTGGTCATCCCTTCGTCACAGAAGAATGGCCGGACGCAGGAAATTCCAATGCTGCCGGGATTGGATGAACTGTTGCGGGCGATACCAAAGCAGGATCGAACTGGCTGGATCGTCAATCCTCAACCGATCCAGTATGAAATCAAGTCCAGGGAGAGTTGGTTTCGACCTAGCGACCAAGACTTGAAGCGTCTGATTGAGTGCTATAGCAATTGTTCGATTGCAACCGCTTGCCACGTATCCGAAATGTCCGTTCGCAAATGGTTATCCGGTGCTGAAATTCGGCGGAAAAACGAATTCCATCGGGGAACCAGTGAGATTCCCGCCGCGGAGTTAATTGAACTTCGGAAGCGAGGGACATCCCATACCGCGTTCGAGGCCCAAAGACGAAACACTCGACTAACGAAGGAACGGGTCGGTCGCGTGATTTCCCTGATTGGTGAAAAAGCTGGCATTGTCGTTCGTCAGGATGATGAACGCACTGGGTACCGAAAGAAGTTTGCAAGCGCCCACGATTTGCGAAGGGGATGTGCTCAGCGGTTAATCAATGCAGGAGTTTCGGCAGAGACTCTTAAAGTGATCTTCCGTCACAGTAGCTTTGAAACGACGCAGAACTTCTACGGCGCAACTCGATCAGCCCAAGCTGGGGCAGAAGAGGTGATCGCCAAGCTGGGGCAGATCCGTAAGAAAGAATCATTTGTAGGGGGATTAGTGGGGGGAGAGGAACCCGCCGCTCAACTTTCCCCTGCCGAGATCCGCAAGCTAAAAGCTTTGCTGGATTCACTTTAACTAAATGCACCTCGATGGGCTCGAACCATCAACCTTCGGTTCCGTAGACCGATGCTCTATCCAATTGAGCTAGAGGTGCTTAAGGGTCTTTCCTTAGGATTTACCAGGCCGCATAATGCTCTGAAGTTGATTGGCAATAAACTGACTTGGTTTTCCCTCGGGAAGGCTTACTATGGCGAAAAGAGCGGGCAGACGCAAGGGTGGACACAACAAAGGTTACTTTTTTCGCAAAGGTCGCGGTTGGTTTACCTTAAATGGGAAAACCTTCCTGCCTTTGACGAACGAAAGCGGCGAGCGACTTCGCAATCAGTCGGATGAAGAGGAGGCAAAACTCTCCCATGCCCGTTTCCTAATTGACGCCAGCAAGCCGCAAAAGGTTCAGGATTAATTGCCGGAAATTGCCAACGTCCAAGGCGGGGAGATTTGTGCGAAGTACCTGCTTTCCATTAAGCCGAAGGAAAAGCTCGGAACGAACCCGAAAGGTGAGGCAAAGACGTATCGTGACCGGGGGCAAACCTTGTTTGACTTCTGTTACGGGTTACCAGGGGAATTCTTCTGTGACGGGGACCTGGAGACACGGGAACGCCTCAAGCAAGAACGGGATGCCGAAGCGAAGCGAGTGCATGCGGGATTCGGCGGTCTCCCGTGTTCCGAGTTGATGCCGACCCATATCGACACCTGGCTGCAATCCCACAACTGGAAGCCGGTGGATATCGGACAAGGGTGCAAGCTGTAAAGCGGGCGTTCAATTTCGGTGTCGAGCGGAAAATGATCACCATCAGCCCGATCCGTGGCTATCGTATTCCGAAATCGGTCAGTCGCGTGACCTACCTGACCCCGGATCAAGAAACAGAAATGCACAAGATTGTGAGTCCGTCATTTCTGAACGCTTTGAAGGTCTGTGTCAGGACCGGAGCGAGGTTCGGCTGTGAGTTCGCCATATTGACCGCAGATCATATCCGGGATCACAGTGATCGCATCGAATGGGTATATAAGCCAGAAGAGAGCAAAACCAAAAAACAACGCATTCTCAGAGTCATGGACGCGGATATAATCGCGATCGTCCGAGACCAAATGAAAAAGCATCGCGTCGGTCCAATTTTTCGCAGCGAAAGCGGAGAACCTTGGACACGAGCGATGCTCTCCCAAAACTTCCGTAGGGCGAAAGCCAAACTCAAACAGCAAGGGATTCAACTGAATCAGGATGCCTGCATGTACTCCTGCCGACATACCTATGCCAAGCGAACTCTCGAAGGATACTGGTCGGGAAATCCGGAGCCTGGTCG
>JAQGHT010001081.1 GCA_028291565.1 Planctomycetaceae bacterium
GGTCTGGCTCGGGCGAATACCGGAATCGAAGGGGTTCCAGGCCTCTTGATGGGCACCATTCCATTTATGGCTCCCGAAATGTTTGAACAGATTGCCGCCAATCAATCGACCGACGTCTATGCCCTGGGAGTCACTTATTACTACATGTTGACTGGAGAATTACCCTTCCTGGGAAGTGGCCAGACGGAGACTATCCGAGCCATCCTGCAAGCCCGCCCCCCCAATGTGTTGACGTTCAATCCGCAGATCCCGCTGGAAATGACCGAATGCGTCTATCAACTTCTCGATTCCGCCGGGAAGCGTCCCCGAGACGGGATCGAAGCGGCTTCGAACTTGTCGTCATTACTCGGCAGAATTCAGGATATTGACTCGCTCTTGACCGACGCGTTTGGGCGAAATAATCCGACTGTCAAATGGACCGGCTGCGGCGGTCGCTTTACGGTCAATTTGACGTTACCTGAAAACCGGCACCAGACGGTGCATATCGAGAACAGTAACCATGTCCGGTCATCCGAGCAGTTGCTTTCGATTTTCAGCACGTGCGGCCAGGTGGTGGCGGGCAGCAATGACCATCTTTACCTTTATGCACTGCGTTTGAATTCCCAGATTCCGCACGGCGCCATGGCCATCCGCCGACTGGATGGCGAAGATTATTTTGTGATGGTCGATTCCTACCCGCGAGGCACGGTCGACGTGGAAGAAATCCGCCGCAGCGTCCTCGAAGTCGGCAATCAGGCCGACTTGATGGAACAGCTCCTGCACAAGGGAGATGTCCACTAATGCACAAGAATCGAAAGACAGGGGTCAGGTCTTCAATGCTCTCGACAGTGTTGTCCCATAGTGATTGATATGGTAAGTTTGTCATACCGTAGGTACAAGGACTTATTGCCTAGGCAAACATGGTGAAAGAAGGAGCGACGATGGCAATTGAAATCTATCAACTTGAACAGCGTCTTTCCTCTATTGAGACGGCCCTCAGTGAAGTCCAGCGCAAGCTAGGGCTCGTTCCACCATCCGCGAACTGGGTCGATGACGTTTCAGGATCCCTGGCAGACATTCCCGAAGCGGAGTATCAGGAGTTTCTCGCATGCTGCCGTGAAGTCCGCAACGAAACTCAAGATCTCGGCTCAGATGAATCACAGCCATGATCTATCTTCTAGACACGGACCATCTCAGCATTCTGCAACGCAAGGCTGGCGCCGATTATCTCAATCTCTCGTCGTAGATGGCGCATTTTTCAGTCTTGGATTTCGCCTGTTCCGTGGTGAGTCTTCACGAACAACTATTGGGAGCTCACAACTTTATCAACCGAGCAAGAGATTCGGACGGTCTTTTGCGTGGCTACCAACTCTTAGCACGATTGCCACGTGATTATCTTACGTTCGTTTTCCTGCCGTTTGATGCTGCCAGCATCGCGATTTACGATGAGTTGCTGACTCAGAACCTCCGCCTCGGCACGATGGACCTGCGGATTGCGGCCATAGCGTTGTCGCGAGACTTAACAGTCCTGACTCGCAATCATCGCGATTTCAGCCGCGTGGCTGGATTAAAGATTGAAGATCGGACAGGTCGTGGCGCAACCAGCAATTGAGTGTAAGCCCAGTGACGGAGTATCAACCGAACCAAGTCTTCAGATTTTAGTTTTGGCCACTCGTTACTCCAGCTTCAATCGAAAGGTGAAGACAGCGCCCCCATCTGGACGGTTGCTGGCTAGCAAGGTGCCGCCGTGTGCCTGGACGATCCGACGGCAGGTCGGTAGCCCCAGTCCGTTGCCGGTCTCTTTCGTGGTCACAAACGGTTCAAAAATTCGGTCCAGCAGGTCGCTGGGAATTCCCGTACCGGTATCAAATACGGACACCACACACAAACTGGCAGAGGGTTCCAGTTCCCACGGCACCGACAGCGAGTGCTTTACCAATCCATTCTCAGGCTGCAATGACACCATTTCCGTGTTTGAGGACGATGACAGGTCGAACTCCGACAGCGAGTCGTGGCGTGGATCACGGGTCGCCGGAGGCTTTTCCAAAGTGATCTTCAGATCAACCTGGCCACCGTCAGGCATCGCGTCCATGGCATTCAGAATCAGATTCAACACGACTTGACGGATTTGGCCCGCATCGGCGTTCATCATGACTGGTTCTTGAGGCCAACTCGAACGCAATACGACCTCCTGTTGAGCGGCGCGGGGGGTCACCAACTCCAGCGTCTGCCGACATAATTCTCGAAGATCAAATCGAATTCGCTCTAATTGCGGGGGCCGGGCAAAATCCAGAAATGCCTGAATGGCGGTTTCCATCCGACAAATCTCTTCGTTCAATACCTGCAGGCTGCGGGCACTCAGTCCAGGACCATTTTCTCCTTTTTTGACCGCCGCCTGAACCAGCATTTTCATGGGCATCAGGGGATTTCGCAGTTCGTGTGCCAAGGCGGCCGCGATTTGCCCTAAGGATGCCAGCTGCTCGCGGCGCAGAATTTCCAGCTCTTGCCGCTGCAGACGTTCCACAACTTCGGAAATGTGCTGTTCAATGCCCTGCAGGGCAACCTGAAGTTGCTGCATATTATCGGCTTCAGAGAGCGAAACAGGTCCCAAGACTTCGGTCAAACGCCCCGCCACGCCCTTTACCGAAACCTGGAGTTTGACCATGGTTCGCCGCAGCTGAAAGGCAATTCCAACCCCCATTGCGACTCCGGCCAACGCCCCGCACAGCCCGAGCAGCACGAAGCCGACACGCATGTGCCGGGCCGTTTCTTTGAGCGCGGCGCTCGAAGTATCTACGACCTTTCGGTTGTAGACGACGCAAGCCATCGCCGGGACAAGAACTTCATCCGTCAGAATCTCATCCACGAGATTCGACAAATCTCGCGATAACTCTGCCTGTTGCCTGGAGTCTGGCTGCTTCAATTCTTCCTGATAGAGCCGCTGATATTCGTCAAAAAAATGAACGTAACCGCGACGTACGACATCGACCAATTCCTGTTCATCGGCGGTACCTGCAGAACGACTGGCTTCGTCGAGCAGAACTTGCGTTGAATCTCGCTCGGCCTGGATCTTCTCCAATTCACGGATGTCTTTATTTCTCAAGAACAAGTCCAAATTCCGTCGAAACTCACGCATCCGAGCATACAAATCCTGCGCGGCGATTATCCCATGTACTTCCTGAGCAATAAGTTGCGAATTTGCACTCTGAGTCGCGTCGACCCACCAAGCCGCAAAAATGCCCAAGCCGAGCAGCAACATGCTAATCAGCATGATGGGCCCGACGGCATTGAAAATTGTTCTGGCGGGCATGCGGATCTTTCGGAAGTGCTGTCATCGCTCCGAGCGTTTGACTTTTGACCTAAAACAGGACTTTATACCGCGCTCGGTCAAGTTTGTGACTTTTGATCGCGGGAATCAGGATTGAAAAAGACTCTTTCGTGGCCGCGAACAATATCACTTGTCCGTGCGTCGGGAACTGGCAGCCCGAAAAACGGGGCCAGCTGATAGCATCGCAGTCACATCGAGAAGCCGCTGCGTCGACTTGAACTTCTGTAATCCTAAAAGGATCCGGCGAAACGACAAGATCAGGAGCCGGGTTCTGAACAAGACCCGCGAGTTTTGCAAATGCTTTTCAAAACTTGGTAACGTGTCAGTCTTTCGATTCAAATACTGTAAGATATACTTCTCAAGCATGATCCCCGCGTGAGAACTGAGAGAGTAATCTTCGGGTGTTGGTCCGAATTTGTCTCAAGGCAAGCCGTAAGTCGTCTCGAGGCCAATGAAATGTCTGCAGGTTTTGATCCTTACCACAAATTGCTGGGAATCCCACCCGAAGAGCAACCGCCCAACCATTATCGATTGCTGGGCCTGTCGCGGAAATTCGAAGATGACATTGAGGTCATCGAGAATTGTTCGAACCGCGTGATGCAATCCTTGAGGCAGCATCAATCGGGAGCCCACGGACCTGAAATCGCCAAGTTGCTGAACGAAGTCTCCGCGGCCCGGCGAACTCTGCTGAATCCCGAGAAGAAGCAAGCCTACGATGACGAACTGCGCGCGGCCGAATCAGCGTCGGAAGAACCAATTGACGTGCCCGAATCCGCAATCGAGATTGGACACGGCGATCTGCTGAGCAAATTTAAGCGACGGAAGAACGTGCTTGCTCCAATTTTCGGAACGGCAGTTTTGCTCCTGGTCGCCGTTGTTGGCTATTCTTTCTTGGGTAAAGAGCCAGCCCCCGTTGAAAAAATCGTAGAACAAGAACCCGACAACGAATCGCCTGCGGAAATTCACGAAGAGAAGAAAGTCCCTGTTGTCGCCAGCGGGAATAACGCGACGGAATCGCCTGATGTCGAGCGGAAAGCGGTTTCACCGCCGCGCGACGAGAAGACACCTGGACTTCGAATCCGTAGACCGGCGATCGACTTGCCGGTCGTTCAGCGCGGGCAAGCCAGCGAGAATCTCATCTCGCTGGTCGATCCTGTCAAAGATGGTTCTGTTGGCGACTGGATTAAAGATGAATCTGGCATTTCGTCCAAATCTTCAAAAGAGTCGGTGCTGGTTTTGCCTTTTGATCAGATTCCCAGTTGCATGGACATCGACATTGGGATCGAACGACTTGATGACGGTCCCGGTGAATTCTTCATCCAATTACCCACCTCCGTGAAGGTGGCGATTTTCGGATTTGACGCTGGAAGTCCACCTCGCACAGGAGCCTATGTCGATTCTGACAAACTGGAAAACGCTCCACGCTCAAAAGAGGGTCCGCTCTTTGAGACGAAAGGGGTTCGACAATTGAAGTTATCCACCAGCAGTGTCGGCTTGAAAATCCTTCAGCCTCAAGCACGGGAACAATCGTTCTACGCATGGGGAGGCGACATTCGACGTCTCGGTGACGGGCCACCCGGTTTCCCACTCGTCCCCAAACGAATTGTCTTCCTCACCCGAGGTGCTCGTTTCAAGATTCATTTTCTAAAATACATGAAAACTGGGGACTCCTCGATACCAGAGCCGCCTGCAACGGTCGATGGAACGAGCCTGATCAGCATCATCAACCAGAGCCGGGACGCATTACGTGGCGACTGGGGCGACAATAACCAGCGCGAGGTTAAGCCGGTGATTGCTCCAGGCACTCCCTATGGCCGTCTACAAATTCCCGTGGCAGTGCCGGAAGAATATGATCTTTCGATCAATGTGGAACTCCCGGACGACAAAGGAGAAGTTGTCGTTGGACTGCCGATTCAGGATCGAATTATCGCCTTCTATTTGAATTCGAAACAATGCGGCGCAATGGCGAGTTCTCAAAACAAGCCCTACAGTCCAGACACATTTCCAGCACAGGTCCCGGTCCGATTCGATTTCCAAGTCCGCAAAGATACGATCAAAATCTTGAAAGGTGAAAAAACACTTAACACTGAACGGACTACTGCGTTAAAGGCCCCAAAATCAGACGAGTTTTCGATCTCTTGGTTGACGCCAGACGAACAGCGGCGAATTTACTTTGGTACGACATCCTCCACCTACAAAATCCTCGGAATTGGATTAGCCGCGAATTCAGGATCCGAATTGCTGTCCAGCATTCGTCCGCTCAGTGAAATGCCAGCGGTTGCGGAGACGGGCAGAAATTCCCCACCGGATCGACCGGGCTTCAAACGGCCCGAAGGCAGTCTGACAGGTACTGACGAGACTGCAATGGGACGAGAAATTCCGAAGGCGAAAGAGCCAACAGGCGCGGAGCTGGAATCCGCGACAAACAAGGTCAAAACGCAATTCAAAACGGAAATCCAAAAAGCAAAGAAGCCAGCAGATCGACTGGCCTTCGCCGAACGGCTGAAAACCACGGCGGCCGGCGAATCTGGCGATTCCTCGGTCCGGTTCGCCCTGCTGGCGCAAATCTGTGATCAAGCCGCAGCCGCGGGTGAACCCAAACTCGCGCTGGACACGATCGATGACTTGACCAACTCATTTGAATGCGATGCGCTTAAATTGAAAGCCGACGCCCTCAAAGTACTGAGTAAAAACACCAAAGACAACGACAAGATCCAGCTGCTGATGGAGTCACTTGCCAGTCTGGCACACCAGGCGGCAGATCAGGAAAAATATGGGCTCGCCGTCGATCTCTATGGCATCTCGGCGGGCATTGCGACAAAGTTCAAAAATCGGTCGGCGACGGAAGAAGCCAATGAATCGAAGCGCGAGATGCTGGAACGCCAGGAGCAGTTCGTCAAAGTCGAAGCAGCGAGAAAAGCACTTCAGGCCAATCCCGCTGATCCCACCGCACAACTGGTCGTGGGCGAATACGCATGCTTGACACGGCGCGATTGGAATGCAGGATTACGGGCCTTGCGCCAGTCCAGCGACAACGAATTGAAAAGTCTGGCCGAAAAAGATCTGACCCAGCCTGCCACCCCAGCAGAACAGGGCCAGGTTGCGAAAGAATGGTTGACTTATGCTCAGTCAGGTTCACAGCACGTCCATGCCGCATATGCTGATCGGGCTGTCTACTGGCTGACACTCGCCGCTGAGAATGCTCAGGGACTCGAACAACGTCAATGGCAACAAATATTGCGTGACGCGGTCGCTGCGCGAGACTGGGACCAACCCTATCACCAGCTGCTCGAAAAACTGGTCAAGTCCATTGAACAAAAACGAGTCGTTAAAACAGCAACAATCGGTGTCGGCTGGTCGGGTGACGTCGCATTCGACGAGCAGCCCGAAGAACCAGGAATACTGATTGGATTTGACTTTCGGATTAAGCCAGGAGCTATTTCCGTCAATAATCAACGGGTCAGGACCGAAACGGTTGAGATTATCCGGCCCATATTTCAAACGGCAATCGGCATCAAGCCGTCGGATTCGATTGACAGCGAGCTCACCGGCAATTCCCGCGTAATCCAATTGCGAGCCCGTAAAGGATATGCAGTTTCTGGCATCCGAATGCAAGTTCAAGGCAGTATCTATCGTTTGAGCGTTGCGTTCCGGAAGATTAATGGCAAGGGCTTGGAATCGGATCGAGGATACTGGTCAGTCGCTTTGGGGTCTGGCAATCCAAATTCCACGGCGAAACTTCTGAATGTTGAAACGCGAACCGTGCCGGCAATCGGAATCACCGGAATGAGATCCAAGAATTATGATCGCGCCGGTTCCAACCGACGGGTGAATGAAATTGGCTTTATTACCCCAGTGCCCTAGGACTTTGTGCCAAATTGGCGACTGCGGCGCTTGCTGCGGCTTGATTCGGCATTGCATCCAATCCGGCTGTATCGATTGTAGCGATTGAGGCAGGGAAAACTTAACGAAACGTTCGCGTCGCTCTTTGACGCGTGAACACTTACGAAGTAGGTTTGAACGCGAGAATCTGCCGTGGGTTGACGCATTCGGAAGTGCTTCAACTTCGATCAGGCCAAGGACTGGCGATCGCGAAGGACGGCAGATTCCTACTCGGATCAAGCCTATGCATCCCCCCTTACTCTCCCCGGCGCCCAAGATCGTAAATTTGAATTTGCGACAGGGTTCGTATTTGCCGACTGCGGTTCGCGCCTCTGTTTTTGGCCTGCTCTACGTTCTGGGCGCTGAACTTGGACATTTTCTTTCCTTTCCCGATCATTTCGCCACTTTTTGGCCCCCCAGCGGAATCTACCTGATCGCGTTGCTGTTGACTGAACGTCGTCTCTGGCCAGTCGTCGTCCTTGTCGCGATGTGCGCGAATTTGACGTCAGACATCATGTTTCATGGTCAGCAACTTTGGGTCAGTCTGGGATTCTGGATGACCAATTCGGCCGAAGCGCTGTTCGGAGCGTGGCTGATGCATCGATTTGTGTCGAATTCGTTCACACTCACGTCGCTCAAAGAGGTGATTCATCTCACCAGCCTTGCGGCAGTGATCAGTTCGGCCCTGGGAGCGGTTTTCGGAGCCACCGTCATCTCGCTCGCCTTCCAAAACGTCGATTTTGGAACCACATGGAGAATCTGGTGTGTCTCAGATGTCCTGGGAGTGATTATCTTTGCGCCGTTCACGACGACTCTCATCTCATTGGGGGGACCAGCCTCTGGCGAACGACAGCACTCGCGATTCGGCGAAGCCACGTTTGTGTTCTCGCTGCTCATTATGCTCTCCCAGTTTGTCTTGGGAAACCAAATTCATCCCTATGCATTCCTGATTTATCCAATGCTGATCTGGATTGCCCTGCAATTTGAGATGGGGACCCTGAGTCTCGCGAATCTGGTACTGACGTTTATCGCCATCTGGAACACCAAACAGGGTCGTGGACCGTTTGTCGGGGACGACTCGATTGCCGACCAGGTATTATTATTGCAGTCCTTTCTGAGTGTTTCCGCGGCTTCGTCGATGGTTCTGGCAGCCGTCGTTGCCGAACGACGTCGGACCACGGAAGCGGTTCAAGAAAATGAAGATCGATATCGAGATCTTCTGGAAAACATCAACGATCTGGTTCATAGTGTTTCACCCGAAGGACAGATCTTATATGCCAATCGCGCCTGGCGATTGGCCATTGGTTATCAGGAACAGGACCTGAAACAACTGTCGATCTTCGAATTGATTCATCCTCATGAACATTCGACCTACCGCGACAAGCACCGCCGGATCCTGTCGGGGGAACGAGTGGATCATTGGGAGTCGCGACTCGTGACCAAATCGGGCCAGATCATCATTGTCGAAGGCAGCTGCAACTGCCGGATCGAGAATGGAAAAGCCGTTGCCACCCGTTCCATTTTCCGGGACATAACCAAACGCCGGGAACACGAACGGGAACTGGAGAGTTCTCGAAAACAATTAGTCGAAGCGAATTCCCGGCTCTTGCTGCTCGCGACCACCGACAGCCTGACCAGCCTGCAAAATCGCAGGGGATTTGAATCCCGAATGGTTGAGGAAGTGGAACGGGCACAACGCTATGACAGTTCCCTGTCATTGTTAATGCTGGACATCGACCACTTCAAGCAATTCAACGACACCTTCGGACATCCGGCCGGCGACGAGATTCTCAAACGCGTCTCAGCGATCCTCGAACAAACGGTGCGCGCGTCAGATTTCGTATCACGATTCGGCGGCGAGGAATTTGCTATAATTTTGCCCAACGCCGACGAGGCCACGGCGACGTTACTGGCTGAACGTTTGCGCGAAGCGATTTACCGCGAACATTGGAAAGATCGCCGGATCACTGCCAGCATTGGCGTGGCGACATTGACGGCCGGCTTCCCCATTGGAGATGACTGCAACGACGGGACGATGTTGCTTAAGGCGGCCGACGAGGCCTTGTATTTTTCCAAACAAAAAGGACGCAACCGTTCGCACCACGCGAAGGCGCTAAGGCACATCGAAGTCTGACGCAGCCCAGGGGCGAGCGCGGTGAGGGTTTGTCGGAACTCTGATTTCCATGTAGCCAAAGTTGCCAAACCTTGGGCATCGGACCAGTAACGGACCGAACCGCCCCAATCTCTGGCGCGATTGGCGACAAAAATTCCTGATGGCATTCACCACGCGATCCCTCATCGCGGCTGATAATTCGGCTGACCGCCCCAGCCCAGCTTGCGATGCAGCGTACTGTAAAAGCTCATGCCAGGGAATTTCACCAGCTGAAAACTCACGGGAGCCCTGCGAACTTCAATGACATCGCCGGACTCCAATGGAATGTGCAACTGACCATCAATGATGAGTGTCACACCAATAGGAACTTCATTGAGGCGCAACGTGTAGACGCAATCGGCGCTGTCGACAATCGGGCGGACCGAAATCGTATGTGGACAAATAGGCGTGATGACAAATGCCTGCAGGTCCTGTCGCAGAATGGGCCCCCCCGCGGACAAATTGTGAGCCGTCGACCCGACTGGAGTACTAATGATCAGACCATCGCCACTGTAAGTCGTCACCCAATGCTGATCGATACTGAGATGGACGTCGAACATATGGAATGACGCCCCGCACGATAAGGCCACTTCGTTCAAGCCGAGCTGGGTCGGCAAATTGAACCCTTCACGGCGAATCGTGCACGCATACATCAAATGCGAAACGAGCGAGAATTCCCGAGCCACGATCCTGGGACACGTCGCGGCGAATTCCGCCGGTGAGACATCGGCCAGGAAACCCAAGCGGCCAAGATTCACCCCGAGAATCGGCATCTGATGATACGCCATCTGCCGGCAGGCTCGCAATATCGCACCATCACCGCCCAGCACGACCGCCACATCAGCCTGTGGTGATTGAAAATTCAGGCCGCCACCCAAATCCACTCCGACCAGTTCCAGTCCGACGGTGGATTCCAATGTGGGACGCAAAGATTCCCAGGCATTTCGTACG
>JAQGHT010001091.1 GCA_028291565.1 Planctomycetaceae bacterium
ATTCGCAGTTGTTCAAAGGCGAATTCCTGGCCTACCATAACGACCCCGACGCCGGTCCCGAATCGATCTTCTCGCTGCACCACCGGAACTACGCGGCCAACATCGGCCGCTTCCAATCCGAAGATCCAGCGGAAGATGATCTCAACTTGTACCGCATGGTCGGGAATAGCCCGCCCAATCGGGTCGATCCGAGTGGGTTAGAGGAGCCTACCCCAAGTTTCCAAACACGGTCTCTGTATGGATTCTATTCAGAAAGATTCACGACGCATTGGAAATTTAGTGCGCGCATCACAAGCGCAATGAAGACTGCAGAGATCAAGAAACGGAATCTTTTGAGTGTGGTGGAAAAGATGGGCAAGTCCGTCGAGACCCCAATGCGACTGCTGAAGAGCGTTCAGTCCGATGTAGAACAGTGGACTGCGGAGAAAGGGATATGGACCAAGAAGTCCGGACCTATCGGCGAAAATGGAATGCCAGCTGAAGTCTCACTTACTGCGGACGAGCAACAAACTCGGAACGCAAGTCACATTGAGGCGGTCGGAACATCACGTCTTTTTGCCATTTATGATGATCCAGCGAGCGAATTCAACAAACTGCGAGCGCTGGCTGACGAGAATTATCGAGAATATGTGAAGAGTCTGATCGACGTCGAACGCGCGTTTCGGGAGTATGACGCAGAAGTGCCACTTCCACATCCAGCCGTGCAACCGCTTAACTCGTATTTTCTCAAGCATTTCCCCCCAAATATCGGAGGTTTTCAGGATCAACAAAGCCAGGACAAATTGCTACAATCAGGACGACAGACCGCGTCAACGGCCAGCGACACGAGTGGATTGCGCGCACACCTGGAAGAGGATCTGACAAAGGCAAAAGAACAGACTGAAAAGGCAGAACTTGCCCTGGGCGGCGCGGTGTCAGTGATCAAAGGTGGGATTCGCGGCGGGATTGCATTTGCCGTGTCGCTGGCAGCTGGAAAATACATTGTTGGTCCAGTAGTTCGGGGGATTCAAGATCAGTACGGTATCAGCGAAGAGGTCGTAATACTTGGCTTTCAGGCATGGAACTTGTACGGTGCATATGCATCTGACAAGTCGTATAGGGCAGGAAAAGGGCTCGACAGACGATTTCCAGACGATGACCTGTGGGCGTCGTTGAAAAGACTTCACGCCGATGAAATCGGAGAGGCAGATTTCCGTAAGCCAAAAAAGAAAGAGAAATCCGAGGTTGTGGGAGATCCCAAAGTCGTCAATAGTGACGGCAATCTTGGAACGCCTGTGCAAAATTCATTGGCTGACTATCTCGCCAACGAAAGCACCGTTTTGGAACGTCCCGCAGTTCCCAGAACTGCGAAAGATATAGATATTGAAGCCACCCGACCAGAACCACCCTCTGCTGAGGTTTATGTCAATGGGAACCCAAATATACTCAAGGGACCTGGAGGAAGTTTGGCTGGCCGGCCAGGAGCAGGATCTGGATGGCAAGCTGGCGCATTGCGACGAGACCTGAAAAGGGCGGAGGAATTTGGCGCGACGGACATTCGAATTCGCCAAACTCAAGTTGATGCATCTGGAACTCAAGTTGGCATCAATAAACCTGACCTCCAATACACTGTAGTGTTGGATGGGAAGCCCGTGCGTGTCTATATTGAATACGACAATCTGAAACCGCCGTCCGCTTATCGAGGTAACAGCCATTACGACCGGATCAAGGCCAATGACCCACAGGGGATTGTGATCTTGCGAGGACAATAGACAATACTTTCATTCCTCATTCAGCAAACACCGCTTGAAGTACATCAAGGTCGTCAAAATATGATATCTCCACTCTATCCACACTTGGCTCCTATGACCTTTTCATGGGGGTTTCTGAAAACCGGGCTACCGCAAGCGAGTGAAGCGTTCCGTTCATGGCTTAAAAGCTATAGTTCGCACTTCGAGACTATCTACCTTGACGGAAGTCTCGATAAAACTCTCGAACAAATGCAGCCACTCACACTCCCCGCGAGCAAGCGATTGTTAATTTCCACGCAATCCAACTGGATCGCCTGCTTTGAAAACGGAGTAAAGGGAGCCGATTTGCTTTCCTTCATGTCTATTCTAACTACTCATCTCAATTGTGAAGGACTGGTTATTCGGTGCGCTACAGACAAAAGAATGTACTCGCCACATGATAAAAATGAACATTTTACCAATCTTGGCTTCGACGTGTTCGCCCCGGGAGCAGGTGATTCCGTCGGTCCAATTCGATCTGTCTCATTGACGCAATACTACGGAAAGTGGAAATTCAAACAAGGGGGAAATCTGCTTCGGGGCGAAATAGCAGAACAGTACAAAATGAATCCAGTTCAGCGTCGAGTCACCCTTGAGAGCATTGACACCTTTTGTCATTCTCTGGGTTTATCGCCATTCGCGCCGTCGTTTTACCTCAACAGATCGTGTTTGATCTCCATGCAAGAAGCAACGGATTTTCCCATTTCCCGATCATTGATTGAGGCGCAGGCCACTTTTTTCAATGCTTCCGAGCTTAGATAAGAACGGCAACCGCACGCTGCTGTCGGATTCGACGGGTCGGTATTCCT
>JAQGHT010001141.1 GCA_028291565.1 Planctomycetaceae bacterium
ACGTCCGTCTTCATCCTCACCGGTGCTGAAGTTGTGGATGAAATTCGAAAACGTCTCGTCGGACCAGACATTTCCTGCGCTGGACGAAGATCTAGTTTACTATCAAGTCGGAGCTCGCAACAACAACTATTTGTGCATGGAAAAAGATCTTGTTCCCAAAGGAAAGAAGATCACGGTCTACGACTGGCCGGCCAATTCCGAATGGTTGATGAAAGGGCAAAATCTCGACAAGCCGCTGCACCCTGGCGAAACTTGGAATACGTATATCCCAACCAACGACGAGCCGGCTATCGAATCCCTGCAGGGACCGCTGGCCTGGCGGGTGCACTTTAGAAAGGGATACAACCGGAGCACATACCGAGGTGTCACAACCATCGTCGAAGTTGACTTTGACACCAAGGATATTCAAACCGAGAGCTAGAGGACGGCAAACGAGAAACTGAGCGAACCTCCCCAATCTCTCGCGAGATTGGCTATAGAAAGCTCCTCATTGTATACGTCGAGAGGGCGAAGCCCGGTACTTTAACATTGATTCAATGCCGATTTCGCAACGTCCGATAATCATTGCCAGCCGATCTCTCGACGGAAACGAATTCATCATGCGCGCCGCCCCGATCGATGCTTCCGAAGCCCGTGTCGCAACAGTGCAGGGGACCATGGTTGGTCCCCTGGTTTCAGTCGCGTTTGATCGATTCTTGCGTTATTTGAAAATCGAACGGAATGCGTCAGATTTGACGATCAAGTCCTACAGCGAAGACTTGGCCAGCTTTCAGGACTACTTGGCTGACCGTGTTGGACTTGTTGAGGATCTGGATGCGCTGACAATTTCCACTCTGCGGGGCTATGTCACGTATCTCCACGAATGCAATTACGCCAAAACGACAATCGCCCGTCGACTGGCCTGCCTGCGAACGTTTTTTCGGTTTTGCTGCCGCGAACAACTTGTTCAACACAATCCGGCCAAGGCGCTGCGAACGCCTCGCGCCGGACGCAAACTGCCGCATTTCTTAACTGCCGAACAGATTATCACGCTGGTCGAGGCGCCGGCAGCTCACGAAGACTTGGGATTACGAGACCGGGCGATCCTGGAAACACTTTATTCAGCAGGTCTGCGCGTCGCGGAACTGGTCGGCCTGGATCTTGGTGACTGGAATCGCGACGCGGATGTGATTCGAGTACTCGGCAAAGGTCGCAAAGAGCGAATCGCGCCGATCGGCCGCCACGCTTCGAAGGCATTGCACAACTGGCTGGAGGTCCGCACGGTCAGTCCCAAGGCCAAGCCCGCTCATCAGAATGCGATGTTTCTCAACAAGAACGGAACTCGCATTACGACTCGCAGTATCGGTCGGATGCTGGAAAAATACTTGAAGATCACGGGCTTGGAAAGCATCACGACTCCGCACACTCTGCGGCATACTTTCGCCACGCACTTGCTGGATGGTGGTGCCGATCTGAGAAGCGTTCAGGAATTGCTGGGGCACAAAAGCCTGACAACCACGCAAATCTACACGCATGTCAGCACCAAACGACTGCGTGATACGTACGAAAAGTCACATCCGCACGCGGCCGGGAATCAGGAACCCGCGGATGAGTAAACGCTGGACAATCCCCCGGTCCATGGAGAATTGTTTCAGATTCGCAAACATCAGTCCGTATTTATATATAGCATCTCACACGGCTTTGTGCGAAAATAGCAATGTGCTGAGTTCTTCGAAAACACTCGGAGACGAGTTTCCCCGCCTGCATTGCCTGCCCGAGTTTGAAGCAATTTCGCTGTAAATTGCTCTGTTTGAATCCATCCGCAGGAGTTCGTTACGATGCCGAAACGTCGTTGGATCTTCGTGTTATCCAGCATAGTGGCCGGATTTTCCCATCCGGTTGTCCAGGCGGCGGATTTCATTATCACTCCGGCCAAAGTCGAATTCAAAGAACCGCTGGCCCGAGCCCAGCTGGTGGTCAGTCAGTCTGATGCAAACGGCGTCATCACCAGCCGGTCGGCAGATTTGACTGCGGATGCCAAATTCGTTTCGGCCGATCCCGGTGTTGTGACGATCAGTTCGACCGGCGGATTGCAAGCCGTCAAAAACGGCCAGACTCAAATCACGGTCACAGTGGGGGAAACGGTTCGACAAGTCGAAGTTGTGATTTCTGGAATTGAACCCACTTCAAAAATCGGCTTCGCCGAACACGTCGTCCCGATCTTCAGTAAAGCCGGATGCAACGCAGGCGCATGCCATGCAAGTCAACACGGTAAGGGCGGGTTTGTCCTGTCAGTATTTGGTTATGCACCTGATCAGGACCGCGCTGCGATCGTTCGCGACCGGCAACAGCGTCGGGTCAATTTTGTGGAACCCGAACAAAGTTTGATGTTGCTTAAACCGTTGATGGTCGTCCCACATGGTGGAAGTCGGCGACTGGAGAAAGGTTCCGTCGATTATCAGTATCTCGTGCAATGGATCGCCGCAGGAGCTCCAGGACCGCAAAAGGACGATCCGAAGGTCACGGGACTGGCGGTCTTTCCCGTGCATCGTGTGGGAGAAATTGGATTCCAGCAACAATTGCGCGCTGAAGCGACTTATAGCAATGGAACAGTCCGGGACGTGACGCACTGGGCCAAATTTGACTCGATGGACGATAGCGTCCTGAGTGTCACGGCGACTGGTAAAGTCACGGCAAAAGGCCGCGGCCAGGCGTCGGCGATGGTCCGGTTTGAAGGTCAGGCGGCGATTTCGATGGTGATTGTGCCGTTCGCCAACTCGGCGGATCTGTCGCAATGGACTGAGAACAACTACATCGACAAATTCGCAGCCGACAAGTTCAAAGAGTTGGGGATCACGCCGTCTGGTCTATGCGATGACGCGACATTCGTTCGCCGAGCCTTCCTGGACGCGATCGGGACGCTACCGTCTCCGACAGAAGCCACGACGTTCATCGATTCGACGGATCCCGACAAACGAAAGAAACTGATCGATCGACTCCTGGGACTCACTGGAGATCCTGTCCAAGACGTCTACAACGATCAATATGCTGCAGTCTGGGCTTTGAAATGGTCCGATTTAATTCGCTCCAACAGCAGCGACCTGGGCGCGCAGGGCATGTGGTCGCTTCACAACTGGATCAAGTCATCATTCCAGGCGAACAAGCCCATGGACCAGTTCGCGAAAGAACTGGTAACCGCGAAGGGTTCGAGCTTTTCCAACGGCCCTGCCAACTATTACCGGCTGGCAAACAATCCGCCTGACCTGGCAGAAACAACCGCGCAATTGTTTCTGGGTGTGCGGCTGCAATGTGCCAAGTGCCATCACCATCCCTTCGAGAAGTATGGGCAGGACGACTATTACAGCTTCGCCGCGTTCTTTTCACGGGTGGGGAATAAAGGAAGCCAGGAGTTTGGTCTGTTTGGCGGCGAATCGGTGGTGATGGTGCGAAATGCCGGTGAAGTCAGTAATCCTCGCACCGGTCAGATCATGAAGCCAACTCCGTTAGAAGGACAACCGTTAGACGACCCGCTGGACCGTCGAATCGCCTTGGCCAAATGGCTGGCAGCACCGGAAAACAAGATGTATCCCAGGAATATCGTGAATCGCTACATGGGCTACTTGCTGGGACGTGGTC
>JAQGHT010001144.1 GCA_028291565.1 Planctomycetaceae bacterium
CTGCTCGTGTTTGAGCGGTTTCGTAACACCGAATTGGCTCGTACCTCTCACTCAAACGACTTGGCGCGCGGCGCCCAAATCGCACCTTTGATTTATTCACACCCTCTCCGAGACTCGCAGTCGAAGATGTTTGCCGTTCAGGCAATCTCTTCGACGTTCCAGTTATTCGGGATGTTTCACGTTTGTCACCAATTGGCGAGTAATCAAGTTTGTCACCAATTGGCGAAGGATTCAAAAAGGCTGATCATTCCCCACCGAGTTCACCTCGGTGGTTACCGGGCTTTTGCACTACTTTTTCCTCGGCATAGTATTACCAACCTTTGGAATTCGGGAGCCGGTGTGACACACCGAATGGCAACGAAATAGCCTTTGAAACACAGCGTATTGACTTCGAAATGTCGCAAAACTCAAAAGCTCGTTGGAGTGTTTTTGCCGATCCTTGGCGCCTTAGTCTTAGGATCCGCGTAATAAGTTCTGTCGGAACCATCGGTTCTTGTCATTGGTCATTGGTCACTTGTCATTTGTGACAAAAGAGTATTTCACAAATGACGAATGACAAGTGACCAATGACCGCTTCCTGAGTCGACATCTTGCGGCAGTAACTGATGTGTGGGTCCTTACCTCTTTCGAAGTGAATTTGAAGAGTTTTTATTCCGTGCTCACCTTGCATTGGCCGGTGGTTTTACTGGTAATCTCGGGAGATGTGCCGATTTAGCCGGCACACTCAAAGTTAAACCGCTTGAATCATGGATCGACACGGCAGCGCCTTCAGACAGGGCAGGTCGCCAGTACCAATCTCTGAATCTCACGAGTCTGCATGAATTCTACGTCTTTCTATTTGTAGTTGAAAATAGAAAGGCAAGAAAATCACATATTCTGGTGCTGGAAGTCGACGTGATACCACTGAACCCGGGACTGCGTCTCAGGTTAGATGAGCGGACTTTTTTCAAAACGCGCTCGTAGTGGCTCGATTTTTCGGGTCTCAGGCGAGTGATAAGGATTAGCGAAGCAATAACGGTCGGGACTTCAAGCCAAGCGACGAGGTCGCGACGCTGTAGGACGCACATTCTTGTCCGTCTGGCGCGATGTCGGACAGGGGGGGCGTCCTGCAAATCGTTCCGGCACTGATTGATTCGCCAGTCCCAAACCCTGGAAAGACCTTCAACGGGGTCGGGCTTTTGAGGCCCGGACGACGCGAGTCTGATCACGTTACTGGGGGGCAAGGGGTCGCAGGTTCAAATCTTGTCATCCCGATTTACATTTCCTAACGATTTATCCTCCAGACCGGAACAAATGGGTTCTGCGTCTACGACTGGGGTTGCTCCAGCCGTGTTTCGAACTTGCAATTTTAGAGCCAAACGACTGGTCGGGCCCGAGTATAAATCAATCGGTGGCGGAGCCGCTCCCATCGTGAGTATTCCACCGGCCAATTTGTTTTCGATTCGTTTCTTCTTCTGGACGGGTACAAACCGCAAGAACATTCGGATGTTGAGTTTAGTGAAAAGCTCCCCGATTGCGGGCAAGTTGCTGCTGTCTTCAGCAAGCTGATAGAGGTTCTGAGCGAATTTTAACATCGCGGCGACTTCATCCTCAGGGTTTACTCGCACCCTCACTTGCTTCTGCAATTCTGCGATTTCTTTCTGACAAGCTTCCTTCTGCGATTTCAGTTCATCAAAGTATTCGCTGATTGCTTTAAACTGATCATCCTTCGCCCGAGCCAAATTGCGCCCTGTTTGTTTGAGATCTTGATCAATTCTAGCAAATTGGGCTTCCTTGGCCTTCAGGAATTGAATTGCTCCTGAAGAATCTGCCTCCGCTTCGGCGCGTTTTCGCAGCCGATCTTCTAGCTTCTTTCGAGCCTCTGGCGCGCAGATTTGCTGTTGCACGGCGGCCAAAGCAAAACGTGTCGCGATCTCACCGTCAACATGATTATGAGAACATTGTTGGCCGTGTGATTGTTCATAAAGCGAGCAGCGATAACGGAAAGAGTCTTGATAAGTGCAGCGATACATGACCGACGAACAGGCCATATCGAAAATACGGCAGCCCAACGGATTTCGCCCCGGTTCTCTCGACCTGGGTTTCCCACGTTGGGACTTCCCACGTTCGTTTAAGATAATAATCAAATCTGCCTGCTTTGCTGGTTCGATCAGCGGTTTGAAATTTGCCTGAGCCCGAATGATCGAGCTTTCGGGATTCCGAACGACTTTGGGCTTCCGATCAAACCGCCAATCTCCCACATCCAACTCACGCGGTCCGTCTGGCGAATGACGTCGCTGATCGCCCATCGAACGTAGGCCATACGAAGTCACGGCGACAAGTAGCGGATTTCTGGCGATGTTCGTAATCGTTGGTGTATGCCACAACCCACTCACTTCATGAATCAATCCATGGTCTTTTCTGCTACGCCCCGCGTCCGGCGCTGGAACTCCTTCCGCGTTAAACAGTTTTGCGATTTTGCCAGCTGGCATGATTAACAAGTGGTCTAAGATCCTGAGAATCACGGCGATTTCTTCATCAGGGCCGGGCAACCAGCAAACGTGGTGACCAGCCAATCGAACTCCTTCCCCCGGCCCAAGTTGGCGCACAGGGTGCCGTTGCGAATCGACAAGCCAACGGCGAAAGCCGTATGGAGGCCGCCCTCCTGCCGAAAATCCCTGTTTCGCAAGACTTATATGCGAATATATCATCTTCTTAGCCAATTCCACTCGGAATTGCCCTGTACCATGGAAGTCCACAACCTCCATTAGTTGCTCTGACAGATCTACTTTCTGACCTTGTTTCAACGGTACCAGGACTTGGTCCGAATAGACGATTGTCACGCCAAGTAATCGCAGGTCCCGTTCCATCCGGATTGCTTCAAATGGGTCATCTGGCCTGGAAAATCGCCCTCGGTTAACAATGAGCAGGTGCGAAACTCTCGAATCGGCTTTAATAGTTTGCAGAAGGAGATCGAGTGCCGGCCGGGACATTATGTTGCCCGAAACACCATAATCGAGAAAAAGGTCGCCTGACGCCACTTGACCGGTATGCGCCATTTCCATGATGCGTTTCGGCGTCCCGTCAAAGTCGACTCCGAGCTCGATAGACCGATGTGCCGCCCAACCGACATACTCAGGCAGCGTTTGTTCGTGCTTTCCACCACTATCTCGATGATAGAATAGACCACGCCCCTTCCGACTTCGCTCAGTGTTCAATTGGTCTCTCCGTGAATTGATTGGATGTGACGATTGTTCCAAAGGAAATCAGCAATCGCATCCAATTGCTCGTCATCCAATTGATTTTGAAACCCAAGGTCAACTGTCATTTCGTTCTTTGCGAGCCACACAAATCGATCGTGAATTAATCGCAAAGAAGTGATATTGAGCCTCTCGGACAGTTCCTTCAATTCACTACCAGAAACCAATTGAAGAGCATTGAGGATGACTTCTTTGCCGCTTGGAAGCCCGACTTCGAGGTGAAAGTAGATCTTGCTGTCTTCCCACGCCCAAAAACGAAGCCCCACGCCCAAGGCCAAATAGAATTCGGAAGCGAATTGCCGGGGGCGCGCCTCGCCAGATTCCGACTGGACCTTAATGTCCCAGAGATTTAGCAGTTGGGAAACGCCATCGGCTTCAGCGGTCGCATTGATCATGACCGCAGTGAGGAAATCCGGCTCAAAGTCGGATAAAGACAGGGCATCGGACATGGATTCCTCCGTGATCACGACGATTCGGCGGATAGTACCACGCAGAGAATCGGTGAATCAAAATCGTCCCATAGACCCGCAATTCATGCGAATCTTGCAATCCGTGCCATGGACGTGTCAGCGCATTTTGAACTCACTTGAATTCCACATACGCCTCATCAAGTATTGAAATATGATGAGATCGATCGAATTAAGCAAGTCCGAAATTGATGTGTTTGGTGAACGAGTCGCGTGATCGAAGCCTCGAACTTGAAGCAAATGACTGGAAACGCTCAGAATCTTACGACAAAAAGTGAGTTTTTCCCAAAAAATGACCGTCCAATTCCACGGCAGGTCTTGCATCACGTATCGAGGGTCGTCGACGTGCTATTGTTTGCGGCCCTTAAATAACGAACGATTTGCGTTTGGCATGACGTTCTTTAAGTCTCCAAATTCGAACGATATTCGAATTTGACGAACAAATTCTGGAAACTCCGGACAGAGTCGCGGGCCGGCACTTGATTGTGGGACGCCGCGGCTGAAAAGACGAGGTGTACTAGTGCTTTGTCACGCCTAAAATGTCGGGTTGGGTGATGTTCTTGTCCGCATGTTTTCCAATTCAACAGCCATTCGAGAACCCGACAATTAAGCTGTGACAAAGCACTAGTCGTCGGCTTTCGATTCGCTGAAGGCTATGCCGGGCTTCCATATTATATGACGCAAAAACTGTTGAGATTTAGATGAAATAGCCGCATTTTGCTATTACCAGATGGGCAATTTCTTGTTTCCCTTCTTGCCCTACCTTCCATGTAGGGCAACGTGAGTCTATTGAATTTCAAATTTGGTACAGCGAAGGTCGATCTAAAGCTAAAAAACTCAAAGCCGTCAAACTTTTACCCGCGCTTCTAAGAGCATCCACGAAGCAGCATAAAGATGATAAAAACTGCCACGAGCGTTCCTCCCCAGCCGGGTTCCGATCCCCATCGAGTTACAATGTGCTTCTCACCGAATATTCCGGTGTAGACCGTAGTTTTCTTCGTTCTTCGTCCCATCACGTTGCCTCAATTCTTGAACTTGAACCAGCCTGAACCGTCACACTTCTTGCACTTGACGATGAAGCCCCCACTGCTATCACATCGGTGGCAAGAATTTGAAATGCTTCCAGAGGCCTTGCAATTCCGGCAGGGCTGAGAGAGAGCTGGCATGAAATGCCCCGAGCCATCGCATTTTCTGCAGGTCGTGTTCCATGACGAGCCCGTGCCAGAGCAACGAAAGCAGGGTTTTGCGGGCCGCTCAAACAAGCCACTTCCATGGCACTGTCGGCATTGCGATGAACGTGCTCCAGTTCCGTCGCAGGCACCGCAGGTATGTCGTCGCGAACCACTTCCTTCGCAAGAAAAGCACGTTCCATAATTGTTCACAGGACTAATCAGGTTTTTCCCAATGACGGAGGGTGACCATTGGTTACGCTGGGCACGCTCTCGATTTCCATTCCCAAAAATGAACGCAAAAAGACCCATTTGATCTCCAACCGGTGCCTCGGAAATGTCCTGTGCCAGGGCGTGTGGACTATAGTCTACAGACTGATCGAGCAAGGTCAACTACGCTCGCAGAATGTTGGGAGAACTTCTAAAAAACGCTCGCATCGCAGCAGGCATGACACAGGAAGACCTGGCGTTTAAGGCCGGTGTCGACCGGAGTTACGTCTCAATGCTCGAACGGGATTTAAAGTCGCCAACTTTGCAGATGCTTTTCCGGATTTGCCGAGCGACAGGTGCCTCACCGACAAGAATTGTCAGCGAACTCGAACGCAATGCCTCGGGTAATTCGATGTGAGGACCCGAAATTTGCGTAGAATTTCGAACAAGTATCATTGTTAAGAATTTCAGTCGCGGGTGGCGGTCTTCCGCAAGATCGATGGGACCAGATCTGCTCGCGTTCTTTCTACCCGATCTGTTCCTATTGGCGGCCTGAAAAGACTGCATGGATCATTTCATATCACCATCGAATATGGAAATCGAACTCATGCGTTAGGGGCCGCCAAGCTGCTTCTTCTGCCCGCTTCGGTTTGGCGACAATTGAAATCCCCATAGGAATTGGGATGGCTGTTCGCCTTCTCCCGAAAAAACCTCTTGGCTCTGCCCTCATCCCATGCGGCCATTGGGGAGTTTCAATCCGCCCCCCGCGATAAAGCAGGGGGAATCACGATCCCCGCTTTGAATGACAATCGGGCTTCGATGTGTCAGACGCGGTCAGAAACAGTACCAGTTTCGCGGAGCCAGCAGGGCCAGTCCGCGCGCGGTTGACCGCGGAGTTGGCTCTGTCATGTTGGCGCCAGTTCGAAAACGAGCGGTTGGAGGGTGTAGACTGAATGGCGAGCCGGAACGAGCGCCCGAGAAATCGGCTTCAATGGGGCCGGGCTTTTGACGCCCGGATGACGCGAACAGAATCACGCCGATCAGCAGTCGCCAGCAGATGGCTTCAATGGAGCCGGGCTTTTGACGCCCGGATGACTCGAATCGAGTCCCCCTCGCCCCGACTGGCCTAGTTCGCTTCAATTGGGTTGGGCTTTTGACGCCCGGATGACCACGGCGGCGGCGAGAGTCGAGCCCAGTCAGTCGGAGCTTCAATGGGGCCGGGCTTTTGACGCCCGGATGACCTCGAGCTACCGCGTGCATTTGGCGGGAAAACTGCTCGCTTCAATGGGGCCGGGCTTTTGACGCCCGGATGACGAGAGCGATATCATTTCGTGAGTGCCGTGCATCATCGCTTCAATGGGGCCGGGCT
>JAQGHT010001145.1 GCA_028291565.1 Planctomycetaceae bacterium
TCCCTATGCGGAACCGCTCCCACTCAAGAGATCGAAACGCAAAGGGGCGAAAGAAAGCAGCCTTCCGATCCCGCAAGTGAAGGGCCAGTCCCGTAAACGGAGCCTTGGTCTCACAGAAGTCTGCGCCCTCAGTATTGCCGAAGCGACAGAATTCTTTCAGTCGCTCGAACTCGCTCCGATTCAGCAACAGATTGCCGGCGAAGCCTTGAAAGAAATCCGCGGTCGACTCGGCTTTCTTTTGCGTTGTGGCCTGAACTATCTCACCCTGGATCGCACCGCGCCGACGCTTTCCGGCGGCGAAAGCCAACGCATCCGTCTGGCCGGCCAAATTGGCTGCGGCCTGGTCGGCGTGGTTTATATCCTCGACGAACCTTCAATCGGTCTCCATCCGCGAGACAACGGACAACTCTTACAAAGCCTGCTCGATTTACGTGACCTGGGTAACACGGTCATTGTGGTCGAGCACGACGAAGAAACGATCCGTGCCGCCGATCACCTCGTCGACTTCGGCCCCGGTCCCGGTGTGCGCGGCGGTGAAGTCGTCGCACAAGGCACTTTGGCCGAGATTAAAAAGGCCCCGCGCAGCCTCACTGGACGTTTTCTCTCGGGCCGCGACCAGATCGCCGTTCCAAAAACGCGCCGGCAGCCCAGCGACAAACAATTGCGTATTCTGGGGGCTCGCCACAATAATCTGCGAAATGTCGATGTGGCTTTTCCCCTAGGAACATTCATTTGCGTGACGGGCGTCAGCGGCTCAGGCAAGAGCTCGTTAGTGAACGATATCTTATGGGAAACGCTCAATCGAGACCTCAATAAGGGCCTGGGAAATCCTGGCTTGCATGACAAAATCGAAGGCCTCGAACTGCTCGACAAAGCCATTGATATCGACCAATCCCCGATCGGCCGGACTCCGCGTTCCAATCCCGCGACGTATGTCAAACTGTTTGATCTGATTCGCGATCTCTATTCGAACCTGTCGGATTCCAAACTTCGTGGATACGAACCGGGCCGCTTCAGTTTCAACGTTCCTGGAGGACGATGCGAGGCCTGCGAAGGACACGGATCGAATAAGTTGGAAATGGATTTTCTGGCCGACATCTGGGTTACCTGCCCCGTCTGCGAAGGCCAGCGGTTCAATCATGAGACACTGGAAGTCAAATTCAAAGACAAGAACATTGCCGAACTCCTGAACATGGATATCCAGCAGGCGATTCAGCACTTCGAAAACATTCCCAAGATCCATCACTTGCTGCAGACTCTTGCGGCCGTGGGGTTGGACTACCTGAAGCTCGGGCAACCTTCACCGACCCTGTCGGGAGGCGAAGCACAACGTATCAAACTGGCTCGCGAGCTGGGAAAACGCTCGACCGGCGGCACGATCTATCTACTTGACGAGCCGACCACAGGACTGCATTTCGTCGATATTCAGAAATTGCTGGAAGTCTTGCACGGCTTCGTCAATGACGGCAATACCGTCCTGGTCGTGGAACATAATCTCGATGTCATCAAGACTGCCGACTGGGTGATCGACCTTGGTCCCGAGGGGGGCTCGGGCGGCGGCCGTGTCATCATCGCCGGAACTCCGGAAGACGTCGCGAACTGTCCCGAGTCTCATACCGGCCGGGCTTTGGCTGAAGTTCTATGGCCTGACAAAGTCAAACAGAAAGTCGGCCTGGCGCCCGCCGCACAGCGTCTGGAACTGGACCCCGGCAAGATCATGGTCCGCGGTGCCGCCCAGCACAATTTGCAAAAGATCGACATCGAGATTCCCCGCGATCAGATGAATGTCTTCTGCGGCCCCAGCGGCAGTGGCAAGAGTTCTCTGGCGATGGATACGCTCTATGCTGAAGGTCAACGGCGGTACGTCGAATCTCTGTCGGCCTACGCCCGCCAATTCCTGGGCCAGATGCCCAAGCCAAAACTCGACCATATTAGTGGACTGTCGCCCGCCATTGCCATCGAACAAAAGACGGTTGGCCACACTCCACGCTCGACGGTCGGCACAGTCACCGAAATCTATGACTATTTGCGAATTCTGTTCGCCCGTCTCGGCCAGCCTTATTGTCCCGCCTGTGGCATCCCCGTTCAGACACAGACCACGGACGAAGTCATCGAGAAGATCCTGGCCTATCCCGCGGGAACGCGCTTGCTGCTCTTGGCGCCGCAGGAAGTTGTGGTGGGAACGTCCTACACGCAGCTTTGGCAGCGGCTCGGGAAGGATGGTTACTCTCGGGTGCGAATCGATGGAATTACCTATCGCCTGGATGAAGTCCCCGAAATGGATCGGCGGCGTAAGCATCAGGTCGAAATCGTCGTTGACCGCGTCACGGTTGATCCGAAACAACGTGGCCGTCTGGCCGATTCCATTGAGTCCGCAATGGATCTCGGCCAGGGCGTGCTCATCGTGTCGCATATCGCCGAAGACAAGGAAGAGACCGATTGGCGTGAAGATCGATTCAGTTTGCACTTCGCCTGCGAGAGCTGTGGCCGTAGCTTCGAGGAGCTGACTCCGCATAATTTTTCGTTCAATGCGCCGCTCGGCTGGTGCCCGGCCTGCGAAGGCCTGGGGATGCAACTGGGAACGGATGTGTCCCACATTATCGCGGATCCGCGAAAGTCGATTCTGGACGGGGCCATTTCGACCTTACCCAAGATTCAATCCGGGACACTGCTGTTTAAGATGCTGAAAGCCATTGGCGATCTCCATCACTTTGATCTCGATGTCCCGTTTTCAAAACTTTCGGCGGGTCAGCAGCGAATCATTTTCTACGGTACCGGAGAACGCTGGGTGCCATTAGAAAAGGGGAGCCAGATTCGATTCCAATATAAGGGCCTGTATCCTGCATTGGAAGAAGCATCGCGCGTCTCGTTCGTCTACCGTCAGCGCCTGGCCGACATGCAGGGCGAGGTGGCCTGTACGACGTGCCATGGCAGCCGCCTGCGCGACGATGCCGGAGCCGTCCGGTTCCAGAATAAGACACTCCAAGAGGTCTGCGAGTTGCCGCTGGGTGAGAGTCTCGCATTTTTCAAGAGTCTGAAACTCAAAGCGGCCGAGAAGAAAGTCGCCGGCGATTTGTTGACGGAAGTTCTGGGCCGGTTGTCGTTCCTGGTCGATGTGGGATTGGAATACCTGACCCTGGCCCGCCCACTGCCCACCCTTTCTGGCGGTGAAAGCCAGCGAATTCGCCTCGCCGGCCAGATCGGCCGAGCACTGACCGGCGTGTTGTATGTGCTGGATGAACCGACGATTGGCTTGCATCCGCGCGACAACGCCCGACTGCTGCTCTCGCTCAAACATCTGAAAGACTTGGGAAATACGCTGATCCTGGTCGAGCACGATCGCGAGGTCCTGGCGGCCGCCGATCGCCTATACGACTTTGGGCCGGGAGCGGGCCGGTTCGGTGGAACCGTCGTTGGATCTGGCACGCCGAAACAGTTGATGAAACAGGAGGCCTCGCTCACCGGGAATTACTTGTCTGGACGTGTCGAGATTCCGATTCCGATTGAACGTCGAATGAAAACCGCGGAAAAGGCCAAACGTGCCGCCGGGCTGCTCATTGATGCCGGAGCGGCGCGGCCGACTCCGGGAGAGGGCTGGCTCGAATTGCTCGGAGCCCGCATGCACAATCTGCGGGACGTCGATTTGCGCATTCCTCTCGGAACATTCACGGTCATCACAGGAGTTTCCGGTTCAGGTAAAAGTTCACTCATCGAAGAGACTTTAGCTAAGGCAATCGCCAAGCGGTTGCATCGTGCCCAGGAAACGCCCGGACCGCATGACGAAATCGTCGGGTTGGAATTGATCAACAAGATCATCCAGGTCGATCAGCAACCTCTGGGAAGTACCCCGGCCTCGAATCCCGCGACTTACACCGGCGTCTTCGATCAGATTCGCGAATTGTTCGCGCACCTGCCCGAAGCCAAAGTGCGCGGCTATCGTCCCGGTCGATTCAGTTTCAATCGAGCTGGCGGCCGTTGTGAAGCTTGCGAAGGGAACGGCCAGAAGCGAATCGAAATGCACTTCCTGCCCGATGTCTGGGTCGAATGCGAAGTCTGCAATGGCCTGCGGTACAATGCCGAGACGCTGGCTGTGAAATATCGTGGCCGGTCGATTTCAGAAGTGCTGAATCTGTCCATCGGACAAGCATTGGAATTGTTCGAAAACATTCCCAAGATTCGCGCCCCGTTAGCCACTTTATGTGCGATCGGACTGGATTATCTCACACTCGGCCAATCGGCGCCGACGTTGTCCGGCGGTGAAGCTCAACGCGTCAAGCTGGCGGCGGAATTGGCTCGGCCACAAACCGGGAAAACGCTGTACGTGCTTGATGAGCCGACCACGGGATTGCATTTCGACGACATCCGCAAACTGCTAAAAGTTCTGGACAGCCTGGTCGCACTGGGTAATACCGTCGTCGTAATCGAGCACAACCTGGATGTGATCAAGACCGCCGACTGGATCATCGACATGGGTCCCGAAGCTGGCGAAGGAGGCGGTTGGATTGTTGCTGAAGGGACTCCGGAAGAAGTCGTCGAGCATTCGCGCAACGACACGTTACAGAGTGCCTCAGGGGGAACGAAAAAGACTGCAAAGAAGTCGGTG
>JAQGHT010001182.1 GCA_028291565.1 Planctomycetaceae bacterium
ACGGTCCGCGACTGATACGGTCACCAGCGGCGGAAACAAATAGCGTTTCCAGGAATGCGGTCCGACAACATAGCCAAACCAAGCGTTGTCATCACGTCGTTCAAGGCGATATTCTCCCGGCGATTGTTGATCGGTCCAGCCTTGCGGGAGTTGCGCCACTGACGAAATCTCGTCGTAGACAATGGCGCCCTGGTCAATCGTCGGGCCGATGACCCGATAGTCGCGTTCCAGCAGTACGTCGAGGAGACGTTGCAATTTGGGTTTGAGAAGAAAGAATTCCGATAGCACGTTTTCTGGCTCGATTTCCATCTCAATCAATTCCTTCCACCGGCCGAAAGAAATGCGGCGTGGTGTGGACGTACAAATCGAGCAGCTGCAGTCGAGTCGCCGTCAATCGATGGGCCAATGACGTGGCGAGCCGCTTCATGATTTCGTAACCGATGTCGTGCCGGCGTTCGCACATCAGTTTCAATTGAATCGAATCGATTGCAATCGCCCTGACTGGTTCGACAACTGTCGCCGTCGCTGTCATGAGCCCATCTCCAACTAATGTGGACCACGCCAGTAACTCACCTCGAGAAATCGTCAAGATGCGCACTGGACCTCGCGCCGGCACAAGCATGTCGAGCACAACTCGTCCTGCGCAGATCAGATACAGTTGATGATTCTCGGAACCTTGCGCGAAGATAACTGATCGATCGGCGAATTCCACATAATTTGAGATTTCAGCCAGCTCTGCCAGTAAACTTTCGGGCCAGCCGGCGGTGAATTCAAGTTGAGACAGTTCGTCTGACAAGGACTGATCTGAGGAATTCATGATACACATCGCGTGCACGCGCAGACTCAAATTGAAGCGGTCAAGCAAAAGAGCCGAAACAGGAAAAGTTGGTCTGTCTCAATTCGGGGTCTCAGCAAGACAGCGATGTTGCTGTAACGCAGACTGACTCGTCAGAAGTTCTTCACGGAGCACGCTGACAAAAGCGGGAGCTTCCACTCCCAGTCGAACTCGATTGCCGCTGATCTCAAGGATTTTGACGCGAATGTTTCCAGCAATCACAATTTCTTGATCGCACTTACGGCTGAGAACTAGCATCGCACATTTCCTCCTTGATTTCCATGTAAAGCTGGCGAGAAATACTCGTCTTCATCGATCTTGGTCTTTAACTCGAGCAATTCGAGACAATAGCGGTTGTCGCATGATCCCCGAAATGCTCTCCAGTAACAGGGGCCGCAATCCGGCGGACTCAAGCCCTGACCTCACGATGGATCGGCAAATACTGCAGGTCACGTACCACATTTTGAAATTATTTCAGAATGATTGAATTCCTGTGGATTTTCCCATGTATTTTCTGAGTTTTTGGACGTCACCAATTACGAATTGGAGGTTCAATTCATGCCGATCACCGCAGTTTGAAAAGTGTGCTCTTTCAGCAATTCGAAGTCAAAAGTGTGCGGATATGGCTCACTCGAAACCAGGTCACATCGATTCGGCAGTGTTGGGATGATTTGAATGGATCGACTCCCAGGCAGATCGGACAAGTCAATCCAATACCGTTCACCGAATGCGAAGGTTTTGCTGGAAAATCACGGGAATTGAATTGGTGTCATCGCCGACATTTCCCTCAACGACCAACATGAGAACACGAGAATTGAATTTCATCGCCCGGTCATCTTGGGTGTTCCAGTCGTTTTATCGATTTGATCGGGAAATTTCCGGTTTCTTTCGGAACATTCCAAGTAAAACGGCGTTCGCCTGACCCGTTTCATAAAACGACCGAGATGATTTAGGCTCCACGGTACGAAATTTGAGAATGAATTAAGGGCGTCCTGAAATGGTGCGGCGGCGGAAATTCGACAAGATCTGGGGTCGGAAATTGAGTCATGAATCAGATATTGCTCTTCACACGGATGAAAATGTCACAATCCGGGAAGTGTTTCAGGACCGAAATGTGCACAAGTGTTCCCAACGTTACGATCGTATTTGATTCACCGCCGCAAAATATGATCAACGCGACAGCCACCCCCGCGAGCAGAATCGCTGCGTCCCTCTGATTGAGAAACAATTCGCAGGCAGATTGGGTTACGGTATGACGCGTCCTGAGTTCTTGATTCGCACAGACAACTGAACCAATGAGAAAGTCCTTTTCGTGAAAACAAGTTTGATTGTCGAGCGATACAAGACGCTGCAGCAATACATTGGCTGGCAGGATGAAGATGCGCAGCGGATTCAAGAGGCGCAGGCGATCCTGTTGCCGCACTTGAATCCAGTCATTGATGACTTCTACGCCACAATCGAAAAGTTTCCAGAGGCGGTCAAAGTCATTACCGGTGGTTCCGCTCAGATCGAACGTCTGAAGCAGACTTTGCACGGCTGGGTACGGGAATTGTTGACTGGTCCCTATGAGCAAGACTATATCCTGCGCCGGTGGAAAGTGGGTTACCGGCACGTTGAAATTGGACTGGACCAGATGTACGCCGACGCGGCCCTGTCGCGCATGCGGCACCAGTTGATGGAATTGCTGGAGCAGTATTGGACCAAAAGTCAAGAATCCTTGCGAAGCACGTTGGCATCGCTGCGTAAGTTGATGGACCTCGAATTTGCCATCATCGCGAGTGCGTACCAGGCGGAGTATCTGGTGAGGCTGCAAAACTCGGAACGTTTCGCCGCATTGGGGCAAGTCACGGGCGGCATTGCTCACGAGATGCGGAATCCGCTGAATGTCATCAAGACTTCGGTGTATTTTCTGCAGAATGCGCGCGCTTTGACGCCCGAAAAGTCCGCTGAGCACTTACGACGCATCGAGAAGCAGGTGCAGGTTGCGGAGAATGTCATCGCCGCGTTGTCGAGCTTCGCGAAACAACCGCAACCCAACTCACAAGCCTTTTCGCCCGAAGTCTGTGTTCGACGGGCAGTGGAAGACGCCGCTTTGCCATCGTCCATTCAGGTCGAAGTGGTTTCCGCTCCTGACCTGCCGCAGGCATTGGGGGATGAAGATCAAATCCGGATAGTCCTGGCCAACCTGGTGCATAATGCTCGGGACGTGATGCCCAAAGGAGGCCGGCTGACCATTTCCCTGGATCATCTGGACGGACAGATCTGTTTTCAGGTCGCTGACACTGGACCGGGAATTCCCCACGAGATCTTGCACCAGGTGTTGGAACCCTTTTTTACGACAAAGGCCCGTGGAATTGGCTTGGGATTGGCAATTTCACGCTCGATTGCCGAGCGAAATCGCGGGACACTCTCAGCCAGCAGCCCGCCCGGAAGTGGGGCGACATTTCACCTGCGATTGCCAGCATCCCCAACGGTCGCGACAACCGACACGAAAGCACTTTGAACAGAATCCGGAGTGGAGTGGCATCCGCCCCAATATCAAGACTTGAAAAGGCTATTCTCGCAAATAGACGAATTGGTTGAATCCCGATTCGGACAGGAGCGACCAAGGAATTCCAATCAGACCATGTTATAATCGGAGGCCATAGTCGCACTTGAGACTGGGACGACTGGGATTCCGAAGAAGTTCCTGATGCACTTTCAAATTTCAGGAGCTGGAATGTCGAGAATTGTGGAACACTCAATCTTGATCGTCGATGACGACGAAGATGCCGGACAGAATTTGGGAGATATTCTCAACGATCTGGGCTATCGAGTCGGCGTCGCCACCGACGGCTTCAGCGCATTGGAGTTGGCTCGGAATCAGAATTACGAGATCGCACTCCTGGATTTCAAAATGCCCGGTATGGACGGCCTGACCCTGGCGCGCAAGCTGAAAGAATTATCGGGTTCGATCGTCGTGATCCTGACGACAGCCTATGCCAATCAAGCGACCGTTACCGCCGCGCCGGAACATGGTGTATCGAAAATCTTTTCCAAGCCTCTCGACCTGAAGTGCATCA